>JAEUSO010000347.1 GCA_016788605.1 Candidatus Kapaibacterium sp.
TGCCGTTATCCGGCTGCTGTCCGCCCGATTCAGCATAGAGCGGAGAATGCTTAAACGCCACTGTTGATTCTTCAACAAAGAGAATCTCCGAATCATCCAAAACCTTATCGTATCCCGTAAAGCGAGTTGGTTCGATATTCAGATTATCAATTTCGACTTCGTTGATATGCTGTTTCCGAGCTTGACGCGAACGCTCCTTTTGTTCTTCCATCAATTCATCATATCGCTTTGTATCAACAGTCAAGCCGTATTCCCGCGCAAGGAGTTGCGTAAGGTCAATCGGGAATCCATACGTGTCATACAGTTGGAATGCGTCTTCGCCCGTCACACCCGTAAGTGCATTATGATACTCTTTGTTCACTATCATTTGAAGCCGTTCCAAACCGCGCTCTAGTGTCACAAGAAACGATTCTTCCTCCGCTTTGATAATCCGCTCAATCACATGTTGTTGTTCTACGATTTCAGGGAACACATCACCCATGGTCTCAATAAGAATTGCAACGAGCGAGTACAAGATCGGCTCTTTAAATCCCAGGTTGCGGGCATAGCGCGTTGCACGGCGGAGAATGCGGCGGAGCACATAGCCCCGTCCGTCATTACCCGGAATAGCACCATCGGCAATGGCAAACGAGAGTGTGCGGATATGGTCGGCGACGACTCGCATTGCAACTCCGGTCGGGTCGTTTAAACGTCTGTCATATTCTTTCCCGCTAAGCTCCTCCAAACGGTTAATCAGCGGAAGAAAAACATCGGTTTCATAATTCGACGGCGTGCCTTGAATCACGGCGCAAAGTCGCTCGAATCCCATACCTGTGTCCACATGCTTCGCACTAAGCTCTTCAAGTGATTTATCCGGTTTGCGGTTGTATTGAATGAACACATTATTCCAAATCTCAATCACATCCTGAACACCTGCGTTCACAAGCGAACGACCTGATTTATCATACGTTCTGTCGTAGTGGATTTCCGTACACGGACCGCACGGACCGGTATCGCCCATTTCCCAAAAATTATCCTTTTCATCAAAGCGGAGGATGTGCGATTCCGGCAGATATTTTTTCCAGATGTCAAACGACTCATCGTCGGTTCGATACACAGTTGCGTATAAGCGGTCTTTTTGCAATCCCCAAACTTCAGTCAGCAATTCCCAACTCCAACCAATCGCTTCCTCTTTGTAATAATCACCAAAACTCCAATTACCGAGCATCTCGAAAAATGTGTGGTGATATGTATCATATCCGACTTCTTCGAGGTCGTTATGCTTACCGGAAACACGGATGCACTTTTGTGTATCTGCGGCACGTGAGTAATCGCGTTTGCCTTTACCGAGAAACACATCCTTGAATTGATTCATACCGGCATTGGTAAAAAGCAATGTCGGGTCGCCATGCGGAACAACCGGCGCACTTTGTACGATACGGTGACCGCGTGTTTGAAAAAAGTCGAGGAACGATTGACGTATTTCGCGTGATGTCATAGGTAGTTCAAGTTTTGAGGAATTATTGGAGAGCCAATGCAAGTTGTGCAGCGGTATCAATACCGGAGATATTCACTCCTGTCAATGTGCGTTTCACTAATCCTTGAAGAACGTTCTTCGGACCGATTTCCATGTAGGTATCAATACCGTTGGCGTGCATGGATGTCAATGTTTGTGTCCATCGAACCGGTGAAACGAGTTGTGCAATAAGATTCTCGCGGAGCATTGCCGCAGAACGTTCCGGCGCTCCGGTGACGTTGCAATACACATCACATACAGCATCATAGAACTGAGTTGCGTGAATTGCCTCTGCAAGTTGTTCTTGCGCGGGTTTCATCAGCGGGGAGTGAAACGCACCGCTTACAGGAAGTTCTGTGACCATTCGCGCACCCGCCTGTTTGAATGCATCAAGATGTGCCCGCAGGTATACTGCATCACCGCTGATAACAACCTGTCCGGGTGAGTTGAAATTAGCCGCTACTATAACTCCGTCACGGAGCGATGAACATATCTCTTCAACAACAGCATCGTCGAGTCCGATGATTGCCGCCATTGTTCCGGGTTGCGACTCCCCCGCTTTGAACATCAGTTCGCCGCGCAGTTTTACGAGTCGTAAAGCATCAGTGAATGATAGAACACCCGCAGCAACGAGCGCAGAGTATTCACCAAGTGAGTGTCCGGCTACAGCATCAAACGGAACATTCGATTCCAGTGTATTGATAATTGCAAGTTCATGGACAAACAGTGCAGGTTGTGTGTAGCGTGTCTCTTTGAGTGTATCCGCCGGACCGTCAAAACAAATCGAAGAAATTGAGTAACCGAGAATATCATCAGCGGCTGCGAACGTATCACGAGCTTGCGTATATGTCTCGCACAGGTCTTTGCCCATGCCCACATATTGTGAACCCTGTCCTGAAAATATAAGTGTTCGTTTCATGGTGTGTATGGTTATAGAATACGTGGCTGAGTGTAGTATTGGAAAACCTGAATGGCTGCACGCCGTTCAGGTTTTGATTGATAAACGATAATGATAGAGTACGCGCTATTGTTGTTTGGTGTCAAGTCCCCAGCGTACCCATATAGACCCCCACGTGTATCCCGCACCAAAACTTGAGAGTATGAGATTATCGCCTTTTTTCAGCTTGCCAAGATGGTGTAATTCCGAGAGGCAAATAGGTATTGTTCCTGCCGTGGTATTGCCGTAACGGTCAATATTCACCATTACTTTATCCTTACCGATTCCCATTCTGTTTGCCGTTGCATCAATGATACGCAAGTTTGCCTGATGCGGCACAAGCCATGCAACGTCATCGGATCTCAGGTTGTTTTTCTCCATAATCTGTGCTGAAACCTCCGCCATACCAATGACCGCAGATTTGAAGACAGATTGACCGTCTTGAACAACATAACGGTCTTTTGTCTCACGTCCCTCAAACTCCGCAGCACGACCCGGAATGCCGATTTCCTGATAGAGGTTCTTCCCGCCATTACCATCCATACAGAGGATGGAATCCATGATGCCGAGCGTATCATCATCACCTTGTTCAAGTAATGCTACTCCCGCACCATCACCAAAGAGTACCGCTGTCGTCCGGTCATTGTAATTCAAAATGGAACTCATCTTA
>JAEUSO010000348.1 GCA_016788605.1 Candidatus Kapaibacterium sp.
CAAGAATGCGAAGACGCTTCAGCAAATCCGCCTTACGTTGCTGCGACGTTTCATCACGCAGACGTTCGCGCAATGCGATGTAATCATCGTCGGGATTAGTACGAATCAGAAGTTCCTTCACCGCTTCACCGCCGATAAGGGCGATAAACTTGTTCGGGTCTTCATCATCAAGGTCGCGTTCCGATTTCGGGAGGTTGTTCAACACATCAAGGTATTGCTCCTCTGTAAGCAAGTCCTTGGGTTGCAAACCGGTGCTACCGGGCTGGATAACGCAGTACGATTCGTAGTACACGATACGCTCAACGTCTTTTGTCGGCAAGCCGATAACACCGCCAATTTTGCTTGGCAGCGAACGGAGAAACCAGATATGAATAACAGGTACAGCGAGCATGATATGACCCATGCGTTCGCGGCGAACAGATTTCTGCGTTACTTCCACACCGCAACGGTCGCACACGATACCCTTGTAGCGGATACGCTTGTACTTACCGCACGCGCATTCCCAATCGCGTATCGGTCCGAAGATTTTTTCGCAAAAGAGACCGTCTTTTTCCGGGCGGAACGAACGGTAATTGATTGTCTCGGGTTTTGTGACTTCACCGTGCGAGCGGTTCAGAATATCATCAGGCGATGCGATTTTCACCTGAAGTTTGCTGAATCCCTTGCGCGGAATCATCAATGATTGCATCATAAGTTTTTAGCTCCTGAATTATGGAGATTGATTTTTTAATGTTTTAGTAAGTCAGTTGAACAGCGTATCAGTCAATCTTAACATCCAAGCACAAGCCCTGAAGCTCGCGCACAAGAACGTTGAATGATTCAGGGATGTTCGGGTTCGGCATATTCTCACCTTTTACGATGGATTCATACATCTTGGCACGACCTTGAACATCGTCGGATTTGACGGTGATCATTTCCTGAAGTGTTGCCGACGCACCGTATGCTTCCAGTGCCCAAACCTCCATCTCACCCAAACGCTGACCGCCGAATTGCGCTTTACCACCAAGCGGTTGTTGCGTAATAAGCGAGTATGGTCCGATGGAGCGTGCGTGAATTTTATCTTCCACCAAGTGGCTCAGTTTGAGCATGTAAATCACGCCAACCGTCACTTCGTTATGGAAACGCTCACCTGTCCGTCCGTCGTAGAGTACAGTTTTCCCTGAACTTGGCAGACCCGCTTTTTCGAGGTACTCGCCTACTTCGCCCCACGATGCACCGTCGAAGATTGGTGTAGCGAAATGCACACCGAGTTTCTTCGCTGCCCAACCGAGAGCGGTTTCATACAACTGACCAAGATTCATCCGCGACGGTACGCCAAGCGGGTTGAGGATAATATCAACGGGCGTTCCATCAGGCAAAAACGGCATATCTTCAACACGGACAATTTTCGACACAATACCTTTGTTACCGTGACGACCCGCCATTTTATCACCAACTTGCAGTTTGCGTTTCTTAGCAATATAAACCTTCGCCATTTGGAGGATACCGGGTTGCAACTCGTCACCTTGTGCGATTTTGTTCCGTTCGGTGCGCGCATTCGCCTGAATTTTTGCACGCTCAAGACGGAAATTCTCCATTAACGTCTCGACCATTGTCATTTTCTTCTTATCAGCTACCCAAGGATTCTCAAGATTCAACTCATCGGGAATCAAATCCCCCTTCTCTAATTTTTCGCGAAGATTCTGAGCGGTGATTTTCGAGCCGCTTGTATAAACGCGCTTGTCATCAATCGTACGGACACCCAAACTCGGTTCGCCATCCAATATTTTACCCAAGCGGTCAACGACTTCATAATCAAGATCACGGAGTTGAGCCACTTCGCGGCGGTTGATTGCCTCTTGGCGTTTCTTTTCTTCCGCACGGTATTCCGAATCGGTTGTCACCATGCGCCGTGTAAATATTTTCGTATTGATGACAACACCCTTCAATCCCGGAGGAGCTTTCAACGAAACGTCTTTCACATCGCCCGCCTTATCACCAAAGATTGCACGGAGCAATTTCTCTTCGGGTGTCGGGTCTGTCTCGCCTTTAGGTGTAATCTTACCGATAAGAATATCGCCTTCTTTGATTTTCGTTCCGATGTTCACAATACCGCTTTCGTCGAGGTCGCGCGTTGCATCATCGCTCACGTTTGGAATTTCTTTTGTGAATTCCTCTTCGCCGCGTTTGGTGTCGCGTACTTGAAGAGTGTATTCTTCAATATGAATCGAAGTGAACACATCGCGAGCAACCAAGCGTTCGCTAATGATAATCGCATCCTCGAAGTTGTAGCCGCGCCAGGGCATGAACGCCACAAGCACGTTCCGTCCGATTGCCAATTCGCCCATCTCCGTCGAGGCGCCGTCGGCAAGCGGCTGGTCTTTGCGGACTTTTTGCCCGACACGAACGATTGGTCGCTGACTGACGCACGTGTCTTGGTTCGTGCGGAAATACTTCAACAAATTATAGGTAACAATTTTATCGCCGTCGAATGATGTAAGCCGGTCGTGTTCATTGCGGTCATCGTTGTAGCGAACGCGAATTGTTTCCGAGCTAACATATTCCACTACGCCTTCATCTTCGGCAACAAGGAGTGCGCGGGCATCACGTGCCACACGCGCTTCCATTCCCGTACCCACAACCGGCGCTTCCGGTCGAAGTAACGGAACTGCTTGGCGCTGCATGTTTGAACCCATCAGTGCACGGTTCGCATCATCGTGTTCCAAGAACGGAATCAGTGAAGCAGCCGGGGATGTCACCTGGTCATTGGATATATCCAAATAATCAATTTCTTCCGGTGTCACGCTCACATAGTCACCGCTCTGACGTGCTTTAACACGCTCGCCAACTAAGTTTCCTTTTGCATCAACTTCCGTAGATGACGGCGCAATGATTTTTCCATCTTCACGCTCGGCGGGGATGAACTCGATTTCATCGGTTACTTTTCCGTTCACTACTTTGCGATACGGGGTTTCGATAAAGCCGAAATCGTTAATCCGGGCAAACATCGCAAGGGATGAGATAAGACCGATATTCGGACCTTCGGGCGTTTCAATCGGACAAAGGCGACCGTAGTGAGTATAGTGAACGTCACGTACCTCGAAGCCGGCGCGCT
>JAEUSO010000349.1 GCA_016788605.1 Candidatus Kapaibacterium sp.
TGTGTTAGCACGCGGGTGTAATTGTGCTCTATATCCTACCGGGTGGCGCATCCAAACAAGTGAGCCGTTAGATAATGTTGCGTAACACTCTGTTGTTGCAATCAGAATGCAAATGGCTGTTATGAGTTTGTATGTTGTTCTCATGATGAGTATATGTTGTTGGTTAGTAAAACTGTGTTTTTTACGTAAAAAAAATGAGTATGTATGAGTATGCGTTTTCAGTGATGATTATTGCCTGAGTGATGAACTCATGCGAATCTTGAAGTAGTCCTGAAGTCACGTGATTATTAACAACCCAGAAGAGCAATCCGATGAGTATCGTGTGGTAGAGTAACGAATACAATACATTACCGATACTCTCCATAGGGCGACTTCCACACTCGGAAGACCTCGATTCAGGCATTGTATCATTGATTGTCATGGTTTACAAATGATGGAGTCCTGCAAAGGTCGAAGAGTTCTAAACCCAATGATTGGATTTTGGTGATGATGCCAAAGAGCATCGCTTGATCCACCACCTCGCCGTGGAGTATGGTAAAGTCGCCGTCACGGGTTAGCACTAATGGCTCGAAGCGCGATTCCCAGTGCACATCAAGTTTGCCATGAATACGTATTGTGTAAGTTGCCTTTCCAGACATAAGATTCGGTATCGAGTGTTGGTAAACCGTTGTGATTTTTATGGTGCGAAATTGCCGGTTGGAAAGAATGAGGATTTTCAACCGATAGGTTGATTTTCTAGGTTGAGATGGAGGATTATCATGTTTTTAACACTCAGTGGCAACTTCAGGGGCTGATAACGTAGTTTTGAGTCGTGTTTGCAACAGTTCATCGTCACCTTATTAAACCATGTCAATACCCTTGATTAAAACCAAGTTTTTTGTACCGCCATTACGCCCGGAGATTGTTGTGCGTACACGCCTTGTTGAGGCACTTCTTGAAGCGGAAAAAGTCACACTGACATTAGTGTGCGCTCCGGCTGGATTCGGAAAGTCCACTGCTGTCAGTGAATGGGTGCATCAGTCGCACGTGCGGGTGGCGTGGCTGTCGCTTGATAAATCGGATAATGACTTTGTTCGTTTCATCCGATATGCAACCGCGTCGTTGCAAACACAAATCCCCGGCTTGGGTGACGGAATGGAAGAGTTAAACAGTACAAGCGTACCCATAGTTGAATCTATTGGAACGATTATTATCAACGAGTTATCCATGATTGATGAGCACGTCTATCTTGTTTTGGATGATGTGCATACTATTGTTAATCCAACAATAATGGAGTTGTTAAGTTTCCTGATAGATAACGCTCCTCCGTTGTTTCATATTGTCATCGTATCAAGGCATGAACCTGACATACCGCTCCACCGATACCGTGCTAATGGTAACGTGGTTGAAATACGGTTGCACGAGATTCGGTTCACCCTTGAAGAGGCAACGCAACTGTTTAACACCACACTCCGGTTGCGTTTAAACGAGCAGCATGTCCAACAACTTGAACAAAAGACGGAAGGATGGGTAGCGGGCTTACAAATGGCAGCATTGTCTCTCAAGCAGCGTACTTCGTATGGTACTGCAAACTCGACGGAAACGATGAATGGTTTTGTGGCTTCATTCACAGGTACAGATTCATTCATCCTCGACTACTTGATGGAAGAGGTCTTGAATAAACTTGATGAAGAGACACGCATATCCCTCATGATCTTGTCGCTCTTCAATGAGTTTTCCGGCGAGTTACTTGACTATGTTTCCGGTACAACAAATGGAACCGTTCTCTTACATTCTTTACTCCATGATAATATCTATATCATTCCATTAGATAACGAACGCACGTGGTTTCGATTTCACCATTTATTCCGTGATTTGCTTTCACACCGTCGGCAACGGCTCATCGGCAATGATTGGCAGATACATAAACGTGCGGCAGAATGGTATTTTATGAACGCTATGACCGAACAGGCATTGGTTCATCTTGTTTCAATCAATGATGTAGATACAATTCACTCACTTGTTAAAAAGTATTGGAAGGAGATTGCAGATCAGTACGAACCGGCTCAACTTCACACTGTTGCACAGCTCATTGAAAAAAGTGATCCGACTAACTCACCGGAATTGCTTTTTCTGTTGAGTTTAGTTACTCTCGACAACCGGACACCTGATAAAATCGAAAAATCAGTTCAGTATAACAACAGGGCATTCATACTTCTTCAGGATGCGTCGGTGCAAGTGATGTACGAGCCACAGGAATTGACAATACTTCACGCCGCACTGAGTATGTCACGATTAACACTCAGCTACCATCAATTGAGATATGATGAGACATTGGAATACTATAAGGAACACATAAAATTATTATCTGCGATTCCGCCACAGTCGGTTGCTCGATGGTATCTCAGTGAATCCACGGCAATGCAGATTATTGCCCATACCTTATTCATTACTTCCCGCATTCCGGATGGTGTTATGATGTATGAAAACATTGTTGATATGTTTAAACGGGAAGGAAAATCATCGAGCAGGATTGCAGAAGCTATGCTGAACTGTGCCCGCGGCGAGATAGCATTGGGAACTGTAGATGCGGCTCGCAATCATATCATAAGCGTCCTTAACGAATTTGCACCTGAAGGTATGGGGATGGCAAATGATAACCGTGCACATGCCTTTTACTTACTTAGCCGGCTCGAATACGATGAATATCATCTTGATAATGCAATGAAGTACAATCAGGAAGCATTGCAGTGCTGGGAACGATCGTTGTGGCGTGATCCGGCAATCCTTTACACTATACTGGAAGATGCATATTCATTGTCCGTTACATCAAATCAACAAATATTGGCGTTAAAGTATTTACGCCGCTATGAGGAGTTGTTGTCAAGCGGAAAAGCACCCGCTTATGCACCGACCACTGCGAAAACGCTCATTGCCACAACTGCACTATCTGTTAATGATACAGATACTGCAAGGGATTGGGCAGAGGAGTACAAAGTATCCCGCACTTTGCCTTCCAATTTGACGCCATCATTCATGCTGCATTCGGATTTGGTTGTATCGGAATATGCCTTGAGAACCGGAGACCTTCCGTT
>JAEUSO010000034.1:0-6146 GCA_016788605.1 Candidatus Kapaibacterium sp.
ACGGCTACCTGAGCGCGTACACCAACCTTCGCATCTTTGCCAAACTCACCCGCGCCGATACATCGCGCAAGCATCTGCGCCAATGATGATACACACTCTGCCATGAGTATGACAGACCGGGAAAGTACTCACGCATCGGCATAAAATGCCATTGAACCCCCTGCTTGACATGACAGATAATTACTCTGACTATCATCCACAACGGTACTTTCGGCTTTGCACCGCGCTTTCCTTTACTCAAACAGGGGATGATAAACTTTTCGATGGTATCATGTCTACGTTCATAGTATGTAATCATTTGTTGTTACTTGACGTACACTATGGCGTGATGTCGCCTTTTTAGCGTCCAATAATGTTAACCGAGTTCGGTGTGAACTTCTTCAGGATTGGCGAAGCGTTCCCCTACCGCTCCTCGTCCTTGATGTAAATCGTGATGTCGGCGCGGCGGTCGTCGGCTTTCCCTTCTTTGTTTGCCGCAAAGCTCTTGTCGGCGAATTGCGCCCCGTGTGCTTTTACAATCATCATGTCGCGCTGGTAGCGGAGTGATTCAAGGAAACGGACGACGCTTTCGCCGCGCCGCTGCGAGAGTTTCAGGTTGTCGGCATCCTTGCCAACCGCATCGGTATAGACCTCCACAAAAATTCCCTCCACCGTGCGCCCGCGCATCAGTTCCGTGAGTGTGCTTTTCGATTCATCGCTCAGTTTGTCGTCGCCAAGTTGAAAATACACTTGCTTGGCGGCGCGCTTAACAAACGGGTCGTAGCTTTTCATCTGCACGCCGTCGGTTGATGCGGCAAACGAGGGGAGACCGTAGTGGGTGGCGACATAACGCTTTTGCCTCGAGCCGAGCGATTGCTCCGCCCATTTCAGCAGGATGCCGCTGTCGCCATATTGTTCACCCGTCAGGTTCACCTCCCACACAAGCGGGTAGAAATACCGCCACTTGCCAATGTAGAGTTCCTGCGGCTTTACGGCTTTGCCTTTGTTTGTCACGCACGAGGCAACCATATCGGATTTATTCCCCGCTGTTTTGTACACTAGTATTTCGCCCGGCACTTGCGCTGCGGCAAAACGCGACTCCGCCGACACACGGGTTCCGTCGGCTTCCATTTGTGCGCCGTCGTTGGTATCAATCATTGTGTCAATCAAGAGCATCAGCCCAGCGGTGTGGGCGGTGTCGGTGATGTTTTCCAGCGTGTATTCAATGCGGTAGTATTGACCGAACTCGCCCGGACGCACATCGGTGAAATTCTTATCAACAGGAATGAGTTGTTGCGTGAGGCGCACACCAGCAAAGTCAAACTCAATGGAACTGAACATCGAGCCGGATTCACCCCATTTGCGTTGTGTTCCGCTCAGGTAGGTGATCGTGCCGCGCCCTAAGCAGGGATTGTTGCTTGCATACTTGCCGTCCACCGACATCACAAAATGCGACGTGGAGTGCGGCGCGGGATAGCCGTACATCAGGCGTTTCGTTCCTGTTCCTATCGTGAAGCGACCGTCTTCGGCGGATGCGCCGCAGCCGTATTGTTGCTGCGATGACGCACACCCGTTGAAGAACGCAGCAGCGGCAATGGCACATATACAACAGAGTGCGGAGAGATACATGCGGTGCAGAGTATTGGCAAAGCGAATCATGGGGCGGGCGATTGATAGAGTGATACAGCGTAATGCGCCCTATATTGCCATACATACGGCGGGAGCGGTGCAAAGCTACACGGCGGCAAGAATAGTTGCATCCCCACACTCCCTGCGAACAAAAAAAATCGTAGTTTTCCGGCATCAACAGCCAACACACAACATTCACAACATACTGTATTCAGATGAAACCTTTGTTCTTGATTCTCACCCTTGCCATTGTGCTGTGCTGCACAGGCATGAGCAAAGCCGCACAGGGCGACACAACAAGCGTCGTTACGCTGGATGGCTACCGCTACTATACAAAAGGCGACATGTCGTCCGACTCAACCTATCTGTTTCCTTCGGCGGCAAAGAAATACGCCCGCATCATCATGAAGGTGAAACTCTCGTGCCCGTGCGGTACGCTGAAAGGCGAGTGGGATTACGACGTACACTTCAACGTGCGCCGCAAAACCGGAAAGGCAGACCCCGCCACCGAGGATATTGAAATTGCACGCTTCATCACACCATACTGGAAAAATCGTGTAGCCGACTGGAACTATACGTGGCAGTGGGATGTGACCGATTACGCTTCACTCCTGCGCGACAGCGTCCGGCTCTATACCTACTATTCGGGGTACTCGCAAAGCGCGGCATTCAAAGTATGGTTCGAGTTTATCGAAGGCACACCGCCCTACGAGGTTCTTTCGGTGCAACGCCTGTGGCAGCAATCGTCGCAGTACGGCAATCCCGCGGCACCAATCAATGATAAGTTTGCAAATATGAAATTCGCCCGCGCCGCAGGTTCGGAGCAGACACGTCTTCGCATTTTGCTGACGGGACACGGATTCGGCGGAACGGACAATGCCGCCGAGTTTTC
This sequence comes from Candidatus Kapaibacterium sp., assembly GCA_016788605.1. Lineage (GTDB taxonomy): Bacteria > Bacteroidota > Ignavibacteria > Kapaibacteriales > NICIL-2 > JAEUSO01. Next base: position 2,501 of record JAEUSO010000034.1, read on the forward strand.
CGACCATACCCACGCAGTATGGATTAACGGAACAAAACGCTATGACCACCGCATTTGGCAAGGCGACTGTGGCGCAAATCCTGTTTTCCCGCAGGACGGCACATGGGCGTATGCGCGGGGCGGCTGGTGTCCGGGCGAAGAAGTTCCCTACTGGGATTGGGATATCAGCACCGCCGCACGCGAGAAAGACACAACCGTGATTGACTACAAGTTCCAGAATTATACGAACGCAGACCTAAGCAAACCCGCATCGTATTCAAGTGCGGCACAGATACTCCACGCCACGAAATATGCCTTTACCAACGACGCATCGCTGCAAGAAATCAAAGCACCGAACAACGAACGCCCGTACTGGCGTATGAACCCCATTTGCGGCTCGCCCGTGGTGGCTGTCCGCAACAACGGCTCGGCAACATTGACAAGCGTTACGATTGAGTACGGTGTGCGCGGCGAGTCAATGAAATCCTTCACTTACAAAGGTTCAATTGCACCAATGCAAACAAGTGACATCACGCTGCCGCCATACGATTTCGTTCCGTCGTTCAAAGACACACAACGCACATTTGATGTCCGCATCACAAAGGTGAATGATGCAGCCGACGAGTATCCGCTCTTCAATACTGCATCCAGCACATTTGGTGTGCCACCGATGTATCCGGGCGACATTGCCGTTCGTTTTCAAACAAACCGCCTTGCCAACCAGCAAGGGTATTACTGGACGCTGACTGATAGCGACGGCAAGGAAATATCTAAACGCGGCGCAGGTACATTCAGCGACAACACTGCTTATACCGATTCACTCACCCTTGCCGACGGCTGTTATGAGTTCCGTTTTGTGAATCCGTCGAGCATCGGGCTTTCGTGGTGGGCATCGCAAGGTCAGGTTGGAAACGGCGCACTCAGTTTTTCCTCTCGCGGGAAGACGGTTCAGCAATTTGAAGGCGACTGCGGTTTAGGTATCACGCATCAGTTCCGCGTGGGTGCCGTACCAACAATACAGGCGAAGCGCGACACCGTCGGATTCGGTGTGCTTGCCGTGAATGATTCTTCGCAACGGGTGATAGAAATTCGCGCTATGAACCGCGCCGGATTGGATATATCAAGCATCAGCATCAGTTCGCTGAATGCAGCAAAAGCATACAGCATTGTTTCGATTGACCCGCCGATACCAACTGGCGGCTCGGTATCGTTAAAGAACCCGAACGGAACAAGTGATGTGATTCGTGTAACGGTGCAATTCAAAGCAGATAAGACAGGTCGCCGCACGGCATCGCTCTCGGTCGGCTCTAACGATATTTTCGACCCGACGTACCGCATCCCGCTTCTTGGCGGAGCCGAGCCAATCGTAAGCGTTGAGGAAAATCCCGCAGAGAATCTTGCGATTGAGGTGGCACCGATGCCCGTCAGCGGACTCTCGACAGTGACGGTTCATGCACAGCAAAGTTCAGCGGTACGCTGCGTGCTTATCAATACACTTGGGCAGGAAGTCCGCACTGTTTTCGATGGAACAATGAGCGGCGACACACAGAGCGTTGCACTTGATGCGTCGTCATTGCCAACCGGCACATACCGGTTGGTACTTCGCAGCGGCAATGCATCGGTACAACATCCGTTTGTTGTTGTGCGTTAACAATCCGGCAAGCACAGTATTCTACGGCAGATACCCGTTCAGTTGCGGTGTCTGCCGTTTTTCTATCAGGGTATTCACCATAGCGGTATGGTTCATCGTTATGACTGCAAGAAAATTATCGTGGCATCATCTTGCCCTGCTCATTACCATGTGTGCCGGATGCTGGCGAATCATCGCCACGTATCCCGCACTCTCGCACACCTACGACGAGCCGTTTCATTTGCAATGCGGGCTTGAGTTTCTTGAACGCGGCACATACTCTACCGAAGCGTTGCATCCGCCGTTGGGTCGTTTGGCGGCGGCAGCTTTACCATACCAGCGCGGCGTTCGCATAAGCAACGACAGTTCATACTCCGAGCAGCGGCTCATCTATAAGGATGCAATTCACTTGTATGATTACCGGAATGAGTATTCAAAAAATCTGAGTGCTTCGCGCATGGGTGTTCTCCCGTTTTTCGTACTGGCGTTGCTCTCGCTGTATATGCTCGGCGCAATGTTCCACTCACGCACAGCCGGACTTCTTGCAGCAATAATCTATTCCCTCTTGCCTCTTGTCACGGCGCATAGCGGACTTGCCACAACCGACATTCCTGCAACTGCCTGTTTGCTCGTTGCTCTTACATCTGCTGTGAATGCACAACGAAGACGGACACTGCTATCGTGGTGCATTGCCGGAGCCGCCGCCGGACTCGCACTTTCGGCAAAGAATACCAATCTCGTCTTCGGTATTTTACTTGTAGGAATATGGCTCGCGTTTGCAGTTGTCCGCGCTGTCAGATCGTCGCCGCATAACAATATCTTCCGTACTCTGCGTGCATCACGACAATCCATTCCCTCTCTGAATATCCTTGCAGCTATGGCGACAACATTTATTATGCTGTGGCTGGTGTATGGATTCGAGACGGGACGCATCGGCAACCACAAGGAACGCATGGGCAAATATGAAGACACATACTCGAAAATCGAAAGATCAGTCAGCCAGCCCGTTGTTCGGAGCATCATGCTCCACATTGCATCGGTGCCGGTTCCAATGCCCTCGTATTGGGTTGGTTTGCTGACGACTTTCGGCACAGCATCGCAGATTCGCTCACCATATTTTCTCGGCTCGTCGCCTGCACGTGCGGACGAGCGGTGGATGTTTTTTCCGCTACTCTACATTGCAAAGCATCCGCTGTCGTTCCATATACTTTTTGCCGCCGCAATCGTGTATTTCTATCGGCGCACCCGTCAACCTGTAATGCTTGTTTTGCTTGTATGGTTTGTAGTGTGTATGGTGTTTTCATCGCTCTCCAACACACAACTCGGACTCCGCCACACGCTGCCGTTTTTGTTTGTTCCGGTAATCTTTATTGCGCTTATGCTTGCCCGGTTGTTTGAAGAGAAACACAGAATCATATCAGCTTCCGCCGGTGTGTTGATGTGTCTCTTGGTCGCGGAATCCATATCAGCACACCCTGCATATCTTTCGTGGTTCAATGTTATTGCCGAGCCATACAGGATACGGATAACGGTGGATAGTGATACGGACTGGCAGCAAGATATTCGTGCAGCGGTGGAGACGCTGAAAAGCGGGAACTATACACCTGCATATATCGAAGCATTCGCGCCGCCCGCGTCGTGGGGTGTGGACAGCACACGGATAACGTTTTCGGAGTTCAATCCGCAGAGCAAACCTGACGTACGGCATCGCTATCTGGCGCTTGGGTATTTCAGTTTGATGACCAACCCCGCATACATTCAGTATCGCACAGCCACTCCTGTCGCCGAAGTCGGAAGGTCGGTTGTACTTTTCCGAAGAGTGGATGAAGCCCGCCAATAACCGCATTATCAAACTAACCACTGCATGATTGAATGAAAACAGTTGCCATCATCCCTGCGCGGTATCCGTCGTCGCGCTTTCCGGGTAAGCCGCTTGTAATGCTGCACGGAAAGACAATGCTTGAACGTGTGTGGGATGCCGCACGCGCAGCAAAGAGCATTGATGCCGTTGCCGTTGCCACCGACGATGAGCGTATC
>JAEUSO010000034.1:6156-11023 GCA_016788605.1 Candidatus Kapaibacterium sp.
GAACGAAATGAGGATCTCCAGCCAGCGCCTGGAGCTCCGGCCCTTCGAGGTGAAGGACGTACCGTTTTATGTCCGCCTGGTCACCTGCCCGGAGCGGATGGCCTCTCAACTTTCCGTGATGACCTCCGCCGAATTGCCAAGCGGGACAGACCGTGTGGCGGAAGCGGTGCGGCTGCGCTTTCCCGAAGCGGAATTTGTTCTGAATGTTCAAGGTGATGAGCCGCTTCTGCATCCGTCGTTGCTCGACGCATTGGCGGATGCCATTGCACACGGCGCAACAGATGTGGCAACACCCGTGCAGCGCATCACCGATGTTGCTGATCTCGATAATCCCACGATATGCAAAGTGACGATAGGCGATGCGATGCGGGCGATGTATTTCTCGCGCAGTTGTATTCCGCATGTGCGCGGAGCGGAGGGCGGAAACCGGCTTGCACACACGGCATATTGGAAACACATCGGTCTGTATGCTTACAAGCGGAGCGCGTTGGAACGCTTCATCTCACTGCCACAACATCCCTACGAACTTGCCGAACAGTTAGAGCAACTCCGCCTGTTGGCTGCGGGCGCAACATATACGTGCATCGAAACATCGCACCGCTTGATTGCCATTGATGTTCCTGCCGATGCCGATACCGTGCGCGACTATATGCTTGCCAACGGATTGGCGTAACAACGAGTCAGGTTCATTCACACACCCAAGGAGCGCATTCACTCATCCTGCGGTAACAACGGCTCATTCAGTAAAGCATACGGTGGTGTGCTTCGGGTAGTTTCGCACCCGTTAATCACAACACACTTATTTACAAACTCATCAGAGGAGTCAGATATGAAAACGCTCACAGCAATTCTCGCAGTTCTTGTTCTCGCCGTCACGTCGGCATTCGCCGCATCGGATTATCTCTTAAAAATCGAAGGGGTAAAAGGCGAGGTCTATTTTTCCGGTCCGTTAAGCAGCAGCGCAACCATTCCGGTTGGCGGACAGGTTGGTAAAATCACCGTAACCAAAGGCGGAGTGGAAGTATGTTCATGGTCATTCGGTGCATCAAACCCGACATCAGTCGGCTCGAGCGGTATGGGCGCGGGCAAAGTGAGTATGTCGGACTTGAGTGTGACGAAGAAGCAATCGCAGGGTGTGGATTTTGGTCAACGGACTGTGTATGTTTGTCCTAAAGGCAGCCCGGCAATCACCGACCAAGCAACATGGTCTTCGTCTTCGACACCAAGTATCAAATTTGATTTGAGTAGCAGCAGCGTTAGCTATACGTGCAACAGTGCAAGTGTTGCCGGTTATGATTTGAAAGCTGCTAAAAAATAACATCACCGTACACCATACAGTACGTGAGCGACGGAGTACAGAATATACGTGCCGCCAATCGGACTATCCGGTTGGCGGTTGCTATTTTGCGGCAGAAAGTTGAATGCAGTATATATCAACCTGCGTACCGAGAAAACCATTGTAGTACAATGAACACAATACCCGATCAATCCCTGCTGCGCGTTACCATGCAGAATGACATTGTAACGCTGCGACCAATCAGCCCCGATGATGAGGACGCATTGTTTGCCGCTGCATCCGACCCCGCAATTTGGGAGCAGCACCCCGACCGCGAACGCTATAAGCCGGAGGTCTTCCGCACGTTTTTCGACGGGGCGATTGCCGCGCCTGCCGGCTTTGTTGTTCTGGATTCCGCATCGGGTGACATCATCGGCTCGTCGCGGTACTACTACCTTACGCACGATGAACACGAACGCTATTCGGCGGTATCGGCAAACCTTGCAATCGCGGTGTGTATCGGTTATACATTTCTGACGGTGGCATGTTGGGGCGGGCGATACAACAGTGCAATGAAGGAACTGATGCTGCGCCATGCGTTCCGATATGTTGATACTGTTGTGTTCCAAGTCGGTGCGGGCAATATCCGCTCGCGCACGGCGGTGGGACGCTTGGGTGCAACGCAACTTCCGCTCGCACACGAACTGCCGGACGACAGCGGCACATCGAAACCGCACGTTGTGTTTGAACTGACAAAAGCCGCGTGGCTGGCGCAAGGAAATGTGGTGTAGGGTTAACTGTAAGAATCAAGATGTATAGTTGGCTTTAGTCCGGGCAGGTGCTACATTTGCTCAAGAAAATACAGAGAAAGTCGAGTGGAATAACGCTGTCAAGTGTAGCACTTGACAGGACGAAAGGAGGGATGAGGGGTAACCTCATGGAATTTTGCAAACGGTATTTATTAGAAGCATAGCGCTAAATGGTTAAGTGAAATCGGACTGCGCTTTCCGGCATGCTGAGGCACGGAGCGGAGGGGAAAGGTGTGGTGCCGATTATATCCTTCGTTACGATGGTACAGGTATTCCGCGACTGTGGCGAAGCAACCACCGCATGAGCATCACAAACACAAAGAGCGAAGCGGCACACAGCGGAACGGCAACCAAAGGAGGGAGCGAGGACGACATCCATTCGTCGGTGCTGCGGAGCGAGGGCGAAAAACCCGAAAGAACAGCGAGGAGATTGTTTGCAAAATGGCAGAGCATTGCCGGAAGCAACGAGCGCGATGTATAGGCAAGTATCCCAAAGCCGACACCGAACATGATAAGCGGCAACAATGATTCGGGATTGAGATGAATGACAGCAAACAACATTGCTGTGTGGGTAATTGCTACCGGTGCGCCGAGCCGCTCTTCAAGCGAGCGTTGCATTACGCCGCGAAACAGAATCTCTTCGGCAACTGCGGGCAGTAGTGCACCGCCGGTTATTGCTAATGTAACGCCAAGCACACCGCCCGCCGAGAACAGCTTTTCCATTGTCTCGCGCAGGGTGTCGGAGTATTCGCGAAGCGGCTCGGCAAGCGCGACAGGTAACGCAGTATAGAGTATCGTGACGGAACTGCTTGCAAAGAGTTGCACCACCACCGGCAATGCGATTGCAACGATGATGTGAACAAGCGAGATACGCGGCGACACAAGGCGAAGCAAACCATTCATGCCTAATGGCGAAAGTCCGCATACCGCCAATGCAGGCGCAAGAAAGAAAAATATCTGTGCGCCGATATGCGCGAGCAGGGTAAGCATACTGTTACCCTGCGGGCTAAGCGAATACGAGAGAAATCCGTACCCGAACTGATAGAGGAACATCACGCCCACCGTGCAAAGAATACCGAACAGCGTATGCGGAAACGGGAACTGTCCGCCGTATTGCGGCGCGCCGTACTCGTCACTCATTATTCTTCTTTCGTTGTGGCGGAATAGAGATACTCCATGTGTAGCTTGTCTGTTGTTGCCGACCTGTATCTTGTGCCGTGACTTGTGCGGGAATCTGCTGCGCGGGCTGTGCGGGAACATACGTATAGGCAAGCGCAACAGGCGGCGGAGCTGGATGCTGCACGGCGGGAACGGGCGGCGGAAGGCGGAAATGTATGACAATATCAAAGTGCGATGTTGTGCGAATCCCGCGATTGCGAACCGGCACAAAGCGCAGCGAACGGACTAAGCGAAGTGCTTCTTCGTTGCACCCACCGCCAATTCCGCGCAGCACTTTTGCATCAATCACCTCGCCGTCGTCATTCACATCGTAGCGTATCTGCACATCGCCGTGAATATGCGCGGCTACTGCATCGGCGGGATAGCGGAGTTCGCGTGTGATGTAGTCGCGCAGTGCTTTGGCTCCGCCTTCGTACTGCGGTTTCCTCAGGAATGTCTTCTTCTTCTTTGCAGCGGTGTCTGCGTCGTTCTTTTTAGCCATTGGTGAAGTGGTGCGTCAGCCGCAATTACACGCGGGAAAAATGTTCGAGAAATGTATCGCGTTTGCGGGGCGAGACCTCGACTTCCGAGCCGTCGCGCATGACCACGTAGCCGCCCTTGCCGCGCACATAGCGCACAACGCCACGCAGATTGATAAGGTGTGAATTATGGATGCGGGCGAAGTCAAGCGGCGCAAGTAATTCTTCAAACTCTTTTAAGGTGCGCGAGACGAGCATTTTCTGACCGCTGTTTAGAAAACACGTTGTGTAGTTGCTGTCGCTTTCGCAGCGCAGAATGTCGGCGGGGTTGATAAACACAAGTCCGTCCTCGACAGGAACGGCAATCGAGTCGGTGTGTTTGGCGGTTGCCTGCTGTTGCGCGCTGACGGTGGTTGGCTTTGCATCCGTCGCTTTCAGTTCAACCGCTTTTGCCACCGCATTGATGAGGTCTTGCACATCAACGGGTTTGAGCAGATAATCCAACGCGGCGAACTTGATTGCCTTGAGCGCGTAGTGCTGATAGGCGGTGACAAAAATCACATGGAACGCAAGGCGCGGAAATGCTTCGAGCACCGTGAATCCCGTACCGCCCGGCATCTCTACATCAAGGAAAACAATATCGGGCGAGTGTTCGCGGATGGCGGCAATACCACCCTCGGGCGAATCCGCTGTTGCAATAACCGTCACATCCTTGCAGAACCGCTTTACAAGAAGCGCAAGCGCTTCGCGCCCCGATTCTTCATCGTCAATGATAATGGCATTCATCTATAATCCCCGTGAATCGTTCCAACTCTTCGGCGGCAAAATACAACACGTGCTTGGCTTTTGCGCGAGATTGGGGGGGAAATACTCAAGATTGTCCGTCCCCGTCCGATACTCTCGGTTGAACTTCATAGATGAAGCTCTTCCTCACAAACGGATTTGGCTAAAAAAGCCACGACAACCCTTCCCGCCTGTATCAACAACATCCGAACGGACTCTCGGAATACCACTGCCTCTCTGCCCGGGCGCAGTTCAATCTTATGGATACGCACGAATACCGGCTATGGCACACTCCAAAGGCACTGTGTATTATTATTAACGTATCGTAACGAATCCCATGACGAATATCCTCATCCGGATAC
>JAEUSO010000034.1:11033-18267 GCA_016788605.1 Candidatus Kapaibacterium sp.
TTAGTACAGCACTGTTTCATGCTCTATGCTTCAATGCCCGCGCCCAACAATCAACAGGTGTTATTCTGCAACAAGAAGAGCAGCCCGCTACTGGCACTACTGTCCCTGAATCCCGTGAAGAGCCACCATCATTCTTCTCAGTATCGGGAACTATGTCGGGTGTGATGCAAGGACACAACAAGTTTGCAGGTAATGATGCGACGAGTCACTTATTGGGTAATGGCATTATCTCGCTGACCATGCAACCGTGGTCAAGCACAGAAATCAATGTTTCGCCCATGTGGATGTTTGGCAATATGGCGGGAGCGGGTTTTGGAATGGCGGGCAATGCAAATGCGTTGTTTTCCTTCAGCAGCGAGTTGCCATTTCTGGTGTAACGCGCCGCGCAGTTTGGCACAAATTTGCACGCAGTTTGGCACAAATAGCCCCGGCATCTATTGATGCAACGGGGCGAATTTAGCGGTTTTTGATGGGTCGTAGTTCAGTATCAATACTTCCTTCACCTTTTGGCTCTTTCCTGATATGGTGTACTTGGTTTCCATTGAGGCAAACCGATAGCCCTTAAATATCTCTCGAACCTCTGGCAGGTCGTTTAATGACAGTATAAACTTGCCTTGAAGCGGCTTTAATAGTGCTGCAAGCGTGACAAAATCATCCTTTGAGAAAATACCTTCGCCATAGTAGTCCTCGCAGTTATAGTATGGCGGGTCAATGTAAAAAAACGTCTCCGGTTTGTCGAATCGAGGTATGAATCGCTCGTAACTCATGTTCTCGACCCATACACGATTAAGGCGAAGGTGGGCTTCGGACAATTCCTCTTCTAAACGCACTAAATTGATGCGCGGCGGCTTAATTGCAGAGACACCAAAACTGTCGAATGCGAGCTTCGAGCCGTAGGTGGTTCGGAGCAGATAGTAGAACCTTGCTGCGCGCTGAATATCGGTCAGAGTTTCGGGATTTTCATCCACGTGACGCTTGTATTCGTCACGTGCGATTAACTGATACTTGAACTGACGGCAGAACTCCTCAAGGTGGTTCTGAATGACGCGATAGAGTGTAATCAAATCGCTGTTAATGTCATTGATGACTTCAACCTTGCTTGGCGGCTTTTTGAAGAGCATCCATGCTGCTCCGGCGAAGACCTCTGCATAGCAGGTATGTGCTGGCACAAGTGGTAAGATTTTTGGCGCAAGCAGGGACTTGCCGCCGAGGTAGCTGAGAAAACTCTTGCTCATAACGAACTCCAATAATTAGGTGGTTGATACTGTTGAATACGGTTGTATCGCACGGCGGTTATTGGCAGTTCGCGCACGGTCGGTTGCTGTTACTAAATCACTGCCGGATACCGACAGTTTGAATTGCAGATTATCAATCGCTTCCCGAACCTCTGCAAGCCCGGAACGAATACCTGATAGCACAGGGCTAAGTACTTCACTCATGATGAGTGCTAATTGATCGCTACCGAGGATCAGCTCGGTCATATCGCCTGTCCCTTTGGCGTTTCTATCGCCCACGACGGCGAGCGTTGGTCTATCCACGATACCACCAGTGCCGAAACTGACAAGTTGCGACAAAACTGGGTTCAATACTGCTCCTACACCTGCCTCAATGAGCGGCTTTGCAAGGAACGTCGCAAACATTCCGGGTATGCCAGCGGCACCGACAAGTGAACCGAGCAATACCTCGATAATTTTAGCACTTGCGAGGCGCGTAAGGAAGCCGACGAGTATGTCGAACATCTTCCGGAGCGGTGCTTTTACTGCGTCCTCGTCCCATTGGAATATTCCGCCGACAAATTCATTCGATGCGACCTGAAACTCGTCACCCAACGCCATGAAAACATCTTTTTTATCGCTCAATTGGTCGTTGACATCGTCAAGCTGCGCTGTGAGTTCTTCGGCGGCTTTTGCATCGCCATATTTGAGTGCGAGTGCCTTTTTCTGCTCCAACCTTGATTGTTCTTCTTCAAGTACACGGATTGTATGCTCACGCTCGGCTGCGAGTTCGCGTCCACGCACAAGATTTTGCAAGCTTTCCTTGTCCTGAATTGCAAGCTGTTCAATTGCGGCTTTTTGCTCGTTAAACTGCTCTTCGGTTATGATTTCATCGCGCTTCTGTGCCTCAAGGTCGGCGATTGCCTTCTGCGTGTTACGCTCGATAGCTCCTGCACCTCGCTTGCTGAGTATGTCCGCGTAGTTTTTGTTGTAATCGGTCTCGCTTTTGAGCTGTTCGGCAAGCCGTGACTTCTTTTGCTTCGACAGATCGTCCAACTCGGCAAGTTCGGATTTGTAACCCTCGTCGCGGACTCGTTTCACCTTGCCTTGAAGGTCGCCGAGTTGCCCGATGAGCGTCAGTGCCTGCTGGGAGTCACCGGCTTGTTCAGCAGCGCGCAATCGCTCACGCACTGCATCAATATCCTTTGTGTATTCGGCTATAAGTATAGCCCTGCGCTCTTTGCGTTGCTCCTGAAGCTGAACTACTGCATCAGTTGTTGCATCCGACATCATGATACTCAAATCCGACTGCAATTCCGCTTCTTGATTCAGTAAATCTTGAGACACGATTCCACCGGTGCGAATACGCTCGGCTGCAATAGCCGATTGAACAGCCATGAGGCGATTAGCATATTCACTGTAGTTGTCTGGAAGCACTACGTTGAGTTCTACATCTTGCTCCAAGCGTTGTAGTTCGAGCTTGCGATACTCAGCACGCAACTTCTCTGCGTCGAGGTTGGTCTTCACCTCCAACTTCTTCACCTTCGATTGCTGCTGAAGTATTTCTGTATTGACCTTTGTGATAAAATCAGAAACATCATCACGCTCGGTCGGTTTGATTTTCGCCTGTACTGATGCAGAGATATTCTGCGGGATGAATGCTGCATCCTTGATGATACCGAACTTCTCTTTCAGAAGTTCAATGTTGCGTTGATATGATTCGAGCTTGATTTGCTCGAAGTAGAGTTCTGTTTCGTCACTTTCACGACGCTTGCCCGACATGACCTCTTCGAGCTTCTGTAGTTCAAGTTCTGAAGTTAGTATTTTGGATTCAGCTTCGTCGCGCTTCTTGATACGCTGGAACAGTGTGTCGTCAGAGTCCTTCTTATCCTTTGCTTTCTTGGCTTCCTTAGCACCAGTCGCTATCTCAATATCATCGCTGAGTTTCTCAAGGTTCTTCTTTTGCTTAACGGCTTCTTTACCTGCCGCGATTTCAGCATCAACAAGACGCTTCAGACGGGCTGCTTCGTCCTTGTCGCCGCGCTGACGGGCTTGCTGAAGTTGCAATGCGGTTGTCTTGGCTTTTGCGAGCGAATCTTTGACTGCATTATCAGCAGCACTCTTTACTTCCTCGAAACTCTTAGCAATGTCACTTACCGCTGCCGCTGTTGCAGATGCTTCCTTTGATTGCTTCTGTTGCTCGGCAAGAAGCCGCTTCGCCTCGTCGGTGCTGAAGCCGAACTTCTGTGCAATCTTGGCGATGTCCTTGTCAGTTGTTCTCCCTTCTGCGGCAGCATCCTTCAGAGCAGAGACAAGGAATCCCTTCTTCGCTTCATCACCTGTTTTGCCGAGTGCCTTGCCGACGTTATTCGTAGCATCTTCGGTGAGGAGTCCTGCTTTTCCAGCATCGTTGAACGACTGCACTAATGCCTTGCCGTTTTCTTCCACCTTGCCGCGCAGGTCTTCATAGTCCTTCATCAGTTGGCGGGCGGTATCGGTCTTGCCTGCCTTCGCCGCTTCGGTTGCGGATTGTGCTATCTGCTTGAGTTTCTTTTCTTGGTCGGCATAGAGTGCGGACTGTTGTTGCAGATTGGCACTCACGCTCGCTTGCGACTGCTTGAGGTCGCCTGCGAATGCCTGTTTTTGTGCATCGCCAAACTTCTTTGCAGCGTCGGTATTGATACTGAATACCTCGCGCAGCTTGCCGGACTCATCGCGCACAACCGACATGCCTTCCTTGGCTCCCGGAGCGATGGATGCTATCTTCTGACCCGTTCGCTCGGCTTCGTCTTGTAGTTTCTTCAGCGACGACTGCTCGGCGGCAGTGAGTTCCTGACCACTGTCCTTCTTCTGTTTGAGTTCATTGATTTTCTTCTGCGCGTCATCATAGCTCTTAATCAACTCATCGAAGTTTGCCGTTTGCTCAATCTTAGCATTGATAGTGATGCCGCCTTCGAGGTCGGTCTGCATCTTCTTCTTCAGGTCTTCGGTAGTAGCTGCGTTATAGGATTCGTTGAATCCATCTTGGAACGCATTAACCGCACCCTTGCCTGCATCAGCGAATGCCGCCGCAGCACCGGTGATGTCGCCACTTGCCAATGCCGAAACCACACCGCCAATCCCATTCGTAATCGCACCCACCGCCTTGTTCAGTCCATCAAATGTGGCGACAGCGCGGTTCATCATGTCGCCGAGCCATTGAACAATTGCGCCGAGTTTCTGGAAGGACTGCGCCCCTTGCGTTGCTGAATCCGACGAAGAGAACAATGCGCCTGCAACCGCCTTGATAACCTGCCACGCCACTTGCATCGGGAGTGTGAGGAAGTTGAATACAAACATGCCATAGGATTTCAATACCGGAAGTACCTTCTCAAAAAGCGGCGAAAGGGTACTCCAAACAGCAGTGATATATGCAATCGCATTGTCCACTGCATTGCGGAATCCCTCTACATTTTCATACAGCAGATACACCGCAGCACCTATTGCAACAAACGCCGCTACTGCAATGCCAACGGGTCCAGTGATAGCCGCCCACAATGCTGCAAATCCAGTCGAGCCGGTTGCCGCCGCAACGCCGCTTTCCGCAGCCGCAACGCCTGCCGCCGATGTTGCTGCCGCACTTACAGCACCCGACGCTGCCACAGCGGTTTGTGCGCCTGCCTGAGCAGCCAATCCGGGTACGAGCTTGGTTAGTATGTTGAGCGCGAAGTTTTTGATTGAATCAACAGCACCTTCAGGAATAATGCTTTTGATTCCGGCAAGCGATGTTATCGTCGGAGCAAGTTGGGCGGTAGCAGTGAGTGCTGCACTTACTCCACTGCCCATTGTCTGGCTGATACCAATGAACACGTCTTCAACCTGTGCCACTATTCGCTTTGTGATTGCCTCTGCCGTACCAAGCCGGGCGTTCGCTTGTGCAACCATACCGTCTGTACCTGCTGCTCCGGCTTGAACACCTGCTTCGATTTGTGACTTATAGGAATCGAGAAGGTTTGCGTTATCGAGGAGAATGCCTGCGGCACTTGCATTCTCCGTACCAAATATCTCCATGAGCGTCGCATTCTTTTCAGCCGCAGAGCCAAGTGTATTCATACCTCCCTGAATCTTCTCTAATGCTGCTCCAAGCCCCTGAGTCGTGAGTATCTGTCCGAGTTCCTTGCTGCTTGTGCCGAGCTTACCCATCGCCGCCTCTGCGGGTCCACTTGCCTTTTGAATCATCCCCAACACATTGCGTAGGGCTACGCCTGCTTCACTTCCGGTTTTACCACCAACGGATAATACCTGAATTGCGCTCACCGTTCCTTCCAAACCCAGCTTTGCACCTTTTGCTGCAACACCCACCTGCAACATTGACTGCGCCACCTGCGGGATTTCTGCCGCACCAACTTTTGCTGAGACAGCAAGAGCGTCGCCCACCTTTACCATAGTGCTTGCATCTTTTGCCGCGTCACCGGTTGTCAATCCAAGCTGAAGCATGGTATCAACGAGCGCAGACATACTTGTTGCCGCATCATCGCCGGAGGCAGCACTAAGAGTATTCACAGTCGTACCCATGCTCTTGAGTGCCTCGGAGTTCTCGGCTACTTGGGGTCCCAATTTCGAGAGTATTCCCTGATACGATTTCAGGTTATCACTTGCACTTCCGCCGAACTCCTTAGCGAGTTCACGCGCACCGTCACCGAGCTTCGTCAGCCCATCACCGCTTTGCCCTGTTACCGCGCCAACTGCGGCGAGCGTCGCCTCGTATTCATTGCCAACTTGCAACACTCCTTGAAGTGCGCCTGCAACTTGCGTAACCGCACCGGTGATTTGATTGAATTGAAATGCCTTATTAACATTCGCACCTGATTGGCTTACCTTATCAACATTCTCCTCTACTTGCTTCCATCCATTCGCAAAGTCGTTAACACCGCCCTTGAGCGATGCGAGTTCTGCATTGAGTTTAGCAGCGTCAATCGGACGTATTGAGTTTCCTAAAAAACCCAGTGACTGCTTCAACGCAGCCAGCATTGCGTTGAGTGCGGCAACGTCGAAGCTGGGGACAAACTGTATAGGTATCTGGGCTACTGCCATTGTGTGCGGATGATGCGTTCAACTGCGTTGATTGCATCCCACACATTCATACTCCGTGCTTGTTCAATGTATCTGCCGTCGTTCTGCGCTATCAGCCAATAGATGGGGTGCTGACGCGCTTCGATTATTCGCCGTCTGTGTTCGTCGCTGTCGTAGAGTCGGTCGAGTCGCTGCTGTTCGCGGAGGCGTTGCTTGCGTGTACGTGCTGCGGTGTTATCTGCGCCGATGTCATGAGTCCTGCGGCGGCGAGCATGGGCTTGAATTGCAGCATTGACTCTACGTCCACAATGCCCACTCTTGAGAAAAAATCCGACTTTATCTCCTGCACTTTCTTGTACTCTTTCGATTTCATCGAGCGCAGAAACTTCAGTGTGGCACTGACACCTTCGCGCCTGAATTCAGACGGTTCTCCATCTTCAGTTGCCCGTGTTACCACGTATGCCAATGCGCGGATAGGAAGGTCAATCATGCCGCCTGTTATGGTTTGTTCAATGTTCTTGGGCGGCGAGGAAAGCATCTCGCCGTACTGGTTGAACAGCACAACCGCACTGTTGAGTTGCTCGATGGTGATTTCGTCAAAATCATAGATGTACTGTTCGTCGCCGGAGTGCAGCGTTATTCGCTTTGGGTTCAGTAATTCGCTCATAGTTTATGGTATTGTTATGTACCGGCTTCAACCGGCGGGAAATCATAATCAAGGTCTTGTGCAACGTGTGTTGGGTCTGCGATTACACCAGACGTGCCGAGTGAAGAAGCAGAGAGCAGGCATCCGCATCGTACATTCAAACGAGGGCGGAACTCTACTGTTGTTATCTCGCATGATGCCCACCTGTCAAGCGAGTTCGTGATAGTGAACCGCCATGCCTGCTGACCGGCTGCCGCTTGTCCGGGCAACGCTGCAAGGAGTACGGCTATTTCATTCACCTCAGCACGAGCGATATTGTCAA
>JAEUSO010000350.1 GCA_016788605.1 Candidatus Kapaibacterium sp.
GACCTCTCATGGACGAAGAAAATCCGCCACCCCGGCGAATTCGTCAAAAAGGGCGATGAACTCCGCGTTATCGTTCTCTCAATTGACAGCGATCACCGCCGCATCTCGCTTGGTCACAAGCAAATCACCGACAATCCGTGGGATGTCTTTGCCGAGCGATTCCACGTCGGTACGGAAACCGAAGGAAAAATCGTCCGCATTATTGACAAAGGCGTGATTGTGGAAATGCCCGAAGGCGTGGACGGTTTCGTCCCGTCGTCACAACTCTCGTTCGCACCTGTCCGCAGTATCGCCGACTTCTTCCACGTAGGCGACGCTCTGCCGCTGAACGTGGTCGAGTTCGATAAAGAAGCCAAGAAGATTGTTCTCTCGGCTGTGGACGCGCTCAAGAAAAAGGATGCCGAAGCGATTGCAGCGTACAACGCGCAGCACCCTGTTCCCAACGCCGACAAATACGTCGCCGAAGGTAATGCACCGCAAATCGCACCTGAAGAACTCAAGGCGATTGACGCAGTTGTTGCCGACCTGAATGTGGAGACCTCTCCTGCACTTGTGGCAGAAGCAGTCGTTGAAGCGGCACCGGAAGCACCCGCAGCAGAAGCGGCACCGGAAGCACCTGCAACAGAAGCGGCACCGGAAGCACCCGCAGCAGAATAATATCTGCCTGCACAATGTTCAACGGTCGGATTGATTCAGTTCAGTCCGACCGTTTTTTGTTGTACATCATTATCTTCTGAACAAGCCGGCACCGCACCCTTCCGCTCCGCAATCAACCACCTCATTGCCGGAAAGCACAGTCCTCTTTTTTCCAAGCGTGCTTGCGTTACGCTTCCAACCAATACCCTTGAACAAAAACGACAAACCACCACAAACAAAAATCCCCGCTCTACAATCGTAGAGCGGGGACGGGAGAAAACGTTAGATGCCATTCATTTGATGTAGATTGTATCGCGCTTAATTACTTCAATGCGGGCATTATTGTGTCTCATTAGTCCGTCACAACTGGTATAGAAATTTGTCCCTATCCTAAAAAGAATCAATTTTGAGACTTTTCTATTTATTATAAACTTTGTACGGAACCGCTTTGTTGTATCAAAGTTATAATATCCATCAATAAGCGGATAATCCCAGACCAATCTAGATTTAGGGTATGCACTATTGTATACAAGTTGTCCCATACTACCATCCTGTGTAAAATTTACCTCTGACATTGAGTAGGAAGAATCTATATCAATAACCATGATGACATTCGCGGCATTTGAACGATCGATAAACTCAACAGTATCACCAACACGCGGTTCACTTGGAATAATCGTATGTCCAAATGTCGGTTCCACTCTGTCGGGGCAGCATCCGATCAAGAGTGTCAGGAGTATAAACGGGATACTCCTGACATATAAGTTCGCAGTAGTTTTCATGATACTGTTTTGCCCTCCCTGTCGCAAGGAATGTTCTTGGGGATGGTGGGATGTGGCTGGCAACACCCTCTCTTTGTCAGTTTTTGTGTACCATGATAGACCCATCCTAAGGTCATTCCGGGTTTTCCATCAACTTTAGTGTATTCACACCTGTAAAAACAGCGGTCGCACGGGCGGGGTCTGCAAGCTGCAAACGCATCTTCGCGTCTTTGCAATCCGCATCGTCGTCTAAAACCATCGTCTCGAACATCCGTACCCGGGCAGCATACTTGATCACCCAACGGTCGAATAGGCGTGACATCAATCGGTAATCCCGCATCATTATACACACACTCCCAGCCGCAGGTAATACAACGCGATGAGATACCCCGTTCTTTGCATAAATCCCTGCATCGGTTATCGCATTGTGTTGTGGGTTTATCGCCACCGCAAAGACAGCTTTCTTTATTCCTCCCGTCCTGCGGATAGTATTGTGTCCATTGTGTATAGAGGTCAAATACATTAGTTCCTCCTGCATAGGCAGCGGATACGGTCAGCCCGAGATAGTAAAAAAATGCAGTGCCGTAACCCCAGTTATAGTACCATGGGATGTCAAGAGAGGCATCAATGAACTTCCAAAGAATGCACGCTGCAAGTTTAGTAGATGCATAAGCAGAATATAATCGCGCTTGTGTCCACCACTCTTCATATAAAATAGGCGTAATGACAAGCGGCGGTCCGCACCATAATGTTATATCATGCTCCTCACAGCACTTTGTGAAGTCCACCCTACGCATACCATCTATCCATGGGATATCAAAGAAGTCAGGAACACCTGTGCAGTCGAAATCATGGTTAACACAAAACTCCCTTTGGTGATCTTGCAATGTATTTCCTTTTGACTTCGTGCTATTCAACGCTATGCCGGGTGATGTTGTGCGCTTCCCGGATCTAGTCAATGAATCCACGGTCTTAATCATACTTGAATACCACAGTGTGAACATCAGACCAAGGGCTTGGGTTGACTGTTCCGATTCTATAGTAATCATCGGCATTCCAAATTGCGCTTGCATCAACTGTTGCAAGTCGTAGGGGATTGTAACAGCAGCCAACGTACCCGATATGCGGTCGTTCGTCAGGTAGAAATCAAGGTCGCCGTTACCCGACGGTACAACCGTTGTCGTATATGTTCCTTTATCGGTTTTCAGTTGGCTTGTATATCCCTGACCATTGCTTGCTTGCGGGCGTGAAGCAGCAGTATCGGAGAGTGCTTTGATACGCAATACACCACCGCCATCCACATACACTCCGCCGCCCTGCTGTATGGTTGTTATCCCTTGCGCCGCCTTACTCAACTTCTCGAACTCTTGATAGGGAATAAATGATTGTTGCTTTGAACCCTCATGCTGAACGGGTTGCGCTGAACGCTCTGAAGTAACCGCATTCACCTGATGTGATGAACACCGTTTTTCAGTACTGGATGGGCGGTAATTCTGCGCCGCCATACTTGTTCCCAACGGCTGCAAAAAAAATGCGGATGTCATGGCACTATCATCCATTCCATCTCGAACATGCTCCATACGCCCGGTACGCTGTTGTCAATGGCGCGTATCACCATCGAAACACGTCCCGTCATGTTCAGCACAACGTTGAGATTCACGTTGCC
>JAEUSO010000351.1 GCA_016788605.1 Candidatus Kapaibacterium sp.
GGCTGGTAATGATGCTGGGCAACTGGACACAACACTCATTTGTAGATGCAAAAGATCCTGGTAACTTATATACCAATTCTATCAACTGCATCAACACAGTATATCGTAACCGTATCCGACACCAAAGGATGCGACCGTCAGGATACCGTGAACGTAATCGTGAATCCTAAGCCAATCATCAACGCCGGAGCAAACCAAACGATATGTGCAGGAGTTGGTGTACAGGTTGGCAATCCGGCAACCGGATCGAGTGGATATCAATATGCGTGGTCGCCGGCGACAGGATTGAGTGCAACTAATATCGCACAACCAACCGCAACTCCCGCAGTACAAACAACCTACAAAGTGGTCGTTACCGATGCCAATGGTTGTAAAGATTCATCCGAAACAACTGTTACAGTACGGCAACCGGCGGCAACTCTCTCTCGAACAAATGTTGATTTCGGAATACTCGGTGCATGTGATCCATCAAAGGAAGAGAGTATAACGATTACAAACACCGGTAGCGACGACATGATTATTAATCGTCAGCAAGTGCCGGCAGGTTTTGTACTCGTTACCCCACTGCCATTAACAATCGCCAAGAACGGAACGCAAACTGTTGTTCTTCGTTATGCCCCTGTTGCCCAGGGTCTAAGTCAAGGAACGGTGACGCTCACAAGCGATCCCTGTGACTATGCGTTGACACTGCAACTGCGCGGCGAGAAGCTACAACTTGCATACTCAACAGACAAGCAGTCAATACCGTATGGAGTGTCGCTTGCATGTTCGGGTTCGGTGCAGTGGGACAGCGTGGTAACGATACGTAATACTGGTACTGATAAAATGACCGTCACGAGTGCTACGGTTGGCAGTGCATTTAGTATTGTCACACCAACATTCCCCCAAGATATAAATCCCGGAGCGTCTTTGCCGGTTACAGTGCGGTATGCACCTGTGTCACAAGGTACATTTAGTGATGACGTGAGGTTCGCATTTACAGCAGGTACATGTACCAATGAGATTCGCGTACCGCTCAGTGCATTGCATATTATACCGGATGCAGGAGTAACGCCACCTTCGATGGTGTTCCCGCAGATGCTCGGTTGCGATACACGGCGTGATACAACAATTACAATATCAAACACGAATGCGGTAGATGTGACAGTAGAGAGCATAGTAGGCGACGCTCAGTTTAAGGTACTCACAGCATTGCCACTTACTATTCCAGTGGGTGAAAATAGAAGGATACAACTTCGTTTTGAGCCAAGTGGCACCGGAACAGTGAATACAAATCTCACCATAACAACAAACCCATGTAACAGACAGTCACCGTTTGCTGTTAGCGGCTCGAAACAAGGTGTGAGTTTTGTTGTGGCTGACACAGTGGACTTAGGAACAATTCTGCCATGCGCCCAATCTTCGATAACGAGGAGGGTGGTACTACGTAACACAAGTGGTGGCGGAGTGAACGGGGTTGTTGTTAATTCAAGCACAACATCAGGTTTTACAACAACGCTTAAACAAGGTGATGGATTGCCGAATAATCAGGATGTCAATTTTGATATTACTTTTATCCCGAATGCGACTACACCCATTGGTCGAACTATTGGCAAGGTGGACTTTGGGCTTTCACCTTGCGATGTCTCGAAAAGCATAGTTGTACAGGTAACAACGGTAGAACTATCGGTTGCGGCAGACCCTGCTATTGATTTTGGCAGTGTACAAACAGGTACGAACCGTTCACGGACAGTGAATATCGTGAACAAGGGAACAGCAGACATGGTATTGTCATCACTAACCGGATTAGCCGCTCCGCTGAGTATTGGTACGGTAACACCACCCTTGCCTGCAACATTGAAAAGCGGGGATACACTTCGCGTGGAAGTGCTATTTGCTTCCCAAACTGGAAAGTTCACACAAACACTAACCGCAAGCGGTACACAGCCATGTGCAGTTAGTAGTACAACAATCATAAATGCCGAGGGTACAGATAAGCCGATACCAAGTATCACTGGTATAGGAAAGAATGTAGGTGACGTTGGTATTGGAAATAGCCGAACAGATGCGGTTAGTATTACGAATGATGGTACAGTCGCAATGAACCTTACGGCTGCCTCTTTTGATGGAACAAGCAATCCAGCGTTTAGTATTCCGGTCGGTCAGTTTCCGATGTCGTTGAACGTAGGAGAGACAAAGCAGATAACATTTACATTCTCACCAACCGTTGTAGGGACAGCAAGCGGATTGATGATTATCACAGGTGATCAGGATACAGCCAGTGCAACGGTAAGTGGGCGAGGCGTTGATACAGTCCAAGCTCGCCCGAGTATCACAGCAATTTCATCGTTATCGTATGACACCGTATGCGTGGGTCAACCCAAGCAACTCGTAGTAGCCATTCGCAACAATGGAAATGAGGATGTTCAGCTTCAATCTGCTAACTGGTTGACGGCAACGAACAATCCCTACACATTGGTAGGTTTCAGCCCACAATTGCTCAGAGCGGGTGCGAGTATGAATGTGGATATAGTATTTCAGCCAACAACACCGGGGCAGTTCACAAATAGCTTACAGTGGGTGGGCGACAAAGCGACTGCGAGTACAGCATTCAATGGTATCGGTAAAATCTGTGCCGCACCATCCCCCGACACCGTCCGCACCACGACAGAGGTTTCGCGGATAGAAGCAAAGGCGGGCGAGCGGGTGAAGATTCATCTTGTGTTGAGCGAGAAGCAAAAACTGACGCTGGCAAATGCCCCGACGCAATATGAGGCACGTCTGCGGTTGAATAAGACCATACTGTTTGTTGACGACCCGTCGGTATCGTGTGTTACCGTTGATGGAAACACGTGTGAACTCATTCTGCGCGGTGTTCGCGGAACAAGTGACACACTCGCATCATTTAGCGGATTGGTTACCTTGGGCAATACCGATTATACTGAAATTGAACTGACGAAGTTTGTGTGGCAAGACACAGTTCTGACGACCGAAGTACAAGTGCGGAACGGTAGTATCCGTGTTACAGGAGTTTGCGAAGAAGGCAGTGTTCGATTAGTAATACCAACAGGTGCAACA
>JAEUSO010000352.1 GCA_016788605.1 Candidatus Kapaibacterium sp.
ACAGGGTTTCATTCATACGTAGCGTGGGGTTAGGCAGATGGCAAGCCGCAGGGATTTTTTACGTACTCTTGTTGTCAGTTCAGGAGCGGTCTTCGCTGGTCTGCCATTGTCGTGTTCCGACGATAGCCAAGTGCGAAAAAAAGAAATTAACCGCTTTGCCGGAAACGGTGATTCCGCTTCTATTCTTCCAGATAATCAATTCTACGAACTCGCCCATAAATATATCCGCGAAAAACACCCTGCACCGCAATCGTCTGTTGTAACGCGAAAATGCGATGTTGCAATTATCGGCGCAGGTCCGTCGGGTTTGACGGCGGCTATGCATTTGAAACGTGCAGGATATGATGTTCTGGTTATTGAAAATGAGCATAGAGCCGGTGGTGCGGCGGTTGGCGGTGAATACAACGGGTTGCGCTATCCCTATGCCGCAATTTACTTTGTTGATTACAACGAGGACATGAAAGATGTTTGTGGATACGCCGGTGTTGAGCCGATTGCGGCACCGCCCGACAGCGTACTGTATAACAAACAGAAAATCGAAGATTACTGGCAGGATGCTTCCATACGCCAAATGCCTGTTCCCAAGAATGAACTCGATATTCTGCGCCGGTTCCGTGATGATATTCTTGCCATGGATGAGATACCCTCATATCCGCTGCCTGAATCACTTTCACCACAATTAGCGCAGTACGATGCAATGACGGTGGCAGAGTATATGAAGAAGTATCAGTCGGATTTTCTGCGGAAGTTTGTGAATCTTTACACACGTTCTTCGATGGGCGGTTCGATTGATGAAACAAACGTGTATTGCTTCCTGAATTTTTATTCGAGTGAAATTGGCAAGGATGCCCGCACTCCGCGCTACACATTGGATGGTGGTATGAGTGGTCTTTCCCGACCCTTAAGTGAGAAAATAGGCAACGACCGATTTCTCTTCGGGCATTTGTGTTACCGAGCGGAGCAATCGCAAAGCGGCGTGCATATTCAAACCATTAACCGCGAGGGTCGGCGTGTGGACATTAACGCGAGACAGTGCATCTTCTCCACTCAGAAATACATGCTTCCAGCCGTAATCCCGCAGATGCCTTCCGCACAAAAAACAGCGATAGCTTCAATGAAGTATTCACCGTATTTAACGGTGCATCTGTGTTCTGATAATCCAAACCTGCTAACTGATTCATCGTTTGATACATGGACACCCGAGGCAGAGCCGTACTTTACGGACTATATCAACCCGCGCACAATATTTACAAACCCTGCAAGCAAGGCAACAGTGGCAAGTTTATATGTGCCGCAATCGGCTGATGACAGGGGTTCTTTGCAAAGCGACGAAGTCATCGTTTCGAAAAGCAGAAAGGCGGCACAAAAATTCTGTGAAATCCATAATAGAATTTCTCCCGATGATATTCATGAAATACATGCTTTTGCATGGGGGCACAGTATTGTCATACCGGGAGTCGGCTCGCATAATGGAATTGCACAAGCTGCATCGCGCAGCATCGGCACATCAATTCATTTTGCCCATACGGATAATGATAGCGCACCCGCAATAGAGAATGCCGTTGTGAATGGTTCGCGTGTGGCAGAAAAGATTATTACATTTCTAAATGCATAAGGACGTTATCCGCTCACTCAATCAGCAACTACAAACGAATAGCTCGACTCTTTGAATGCAAACCGTAGTGATGAACCTGTAATGACACGCATTCTGTTTGCACTTGGCGACCTGCTATAATTCACGAATATAATCGCCTCACGCGCGCCGTTCCCTTTTGCCTTTATCTCAGTTTTCTTTTGCCCCGGAATCCATTCGTATAACTGTGATTGAATATCGTCTTCGTCAGGATTGTCGCGTAGGAATTGTTCACGCTTATCAAACCATTCCTTTGCAGAATAACTCATCACCAACTTCGATAAGTCGTCTTTGTTGATAAACAGAACATCCATGAGCACGGGTGAGCCGAAGTTCGCTTTGTCGTCGGTATCAATCGAAAACATGATGCTATTCGAGCGGAAAATAGAGCAGCCACTAAAAAGTGCAATCATGAAGATTACCATGCAACATTGTATGCCGAATCGCCGGACTACTTTCGTTGAGCTAGTCCAAGTATCTCGGTTCTCCGTTGTGCCATCGGTCTGTTTCATGGTGATTTTCCTAAGATTATTTGCTGTCTGGATTCGAGTGAATCTTTTCTGCAAAATATGAAAGAGACGCTTGCAGAGTGAACTAACTTTGCGGCATAATTGAAAATAACTGCAAAACTATATGCATATAACCCGGTTTCTCACTTTACTTATTCCTACAATCACTGTTATGCTTGTTGCATCTCCGGTGGGTGCGCATGAATCCGTACAACCTATTGTCGTTATTGCATGGGCGGCAATATTTGTCACTGCCGCTAAACTTGGCGGGTTAGTGGAAAAATTCGGTCAACCAGCGGTATTGGGAGAACTGATAGCCGGGATTATTCTTGGTAACATCGGATGGATGTTCCTCGAACCGCTCCGTACGAATGAGTCTATGCACGTGCTTGCTGAACTTGGTGTGATTGTACTCTTGTTTCAAGTTGGCTTGGAATCCAACATTCATGCAATGAAGAAAGTTGGTTTCCATGCATTTATGGTTGCAATTATAGGTGTGATCGTACCCTTTGTTGCAGGGTATTTCGCCGGCTTTGTTTTGTTTCCCGGATTACCATCAACAACCTATCTTTTTCTTGGTGCAACCTTAACGGCAACATCGGTAGGGATTACCGCCCGCGTCTTTAGGGATTTGAACGTTTCGGCTACAAAAGAGGCACGTATAGTTCTTGGTGCGGCAGTGATAGACGATGTTCTTGGTCTCATTATCCTTGCAGTTGTGTCGGCTATCGTAAAGACAGGTACTGTGTCGGCGATGGAAGTCGTGATAATTGTTTCAAAGGCGGTTGGATTTCTAGGACTAGCTATTCTTGTCGGTCAATATGCCGCACGGTATATCAGTAAAGGATTCGCATTTATCAGCACTTCGCCAAGTATGAAGTTCAGCGTGGCAATCATATTCGGACTTTT
>JAEUSO010000353.1 GCA_016788605.1 Candidatus Kapaibacterium sp.
CAGCGTTATTGATGGTGATTCAGAAGCAGTGTATTCGTGGCGCACAAAGAATATCCTCGATATTTCACTGTCCGGCTCTGCCACAACAGTCAGGATAGCGTACACCTACTATGCTAACGAGCGTACTGTCCGCACAATGCACATCAACAGGTGGCGGGCGTTTATTATGCCTGTAAATTGCATGATGTATGTGGATGGGCGCATACATGAGAACCACCACGTGTATTTGCATCATTCTGATGCCACCGACTGGAAAACCGTGAGTACTCCGCTATCACCGGTATTGAGTCCGCAGGATATGACCGTTGTCGGTGCGTTGAACTATGATATTCTCGCCGATTCCCCGATTGAGATAGGCAATCACCAAACAATGACGTTTGAATCGAACGGTGCAAAACACGAGGTTGCCCTTGTAGCCCCGTACCCGCTTGACATTCATTGGCTGACAGAGCAGTTCACAACCATCGTCGAGACCGAGGCAAAACTGTTCGGCGGACTTCCGTACGATAGGTATGTCTGTATGGTGCAGGTTGGCTTTAATGTCTATGGCGGCTTGGAGCATTCGCGCTCGTCGGTGAATTTAGTGGATATTGCCACCATGACCAATCCTGCCAAATCGGGTAACCTGCTTGCTTTGCTTTGCCATGAGTTCTTCCATACGTGGAATATCAAGCGCATACGCCCCATTGAGTACGGTCCGTTTGATTACATCAACGAGTGCTACTCGCCGATGCTCTGGCTTGCCGAGGGCTTCACGTCGTACTATGATGATTTGCTATCGTACAGGTGCGGGTTTATGTCACGCAATGAGTACATCGCCAATATCGGTAATGAGCATTTTGGCAAATTGGATCGCGTACCCGGACGGCGGGCGATGAATGTACGTGATGCCTCGTACCTTGCTTGGGTGAAACTCTACGCTCAATCACCCGACGGGAATAACCGGCATCCGTCATATTATTTGAAAGGCGGTATCATCACATTCCTTCTCGAATTACACATCATTGCAACGACAAACGGCACGAAACGGATGGATGATGTTATGCGTGAGTTGTGGGCGATGTATCTGGCAAATCCATCGGTTGGACTTACAGAAGACGATGTGTTCGATGCGGTGGAGCGTTCTACTGGTTGCAATGTGAAAGCAATGATGACAGGGTTGCTTAATGGAACGGATGATATTGACTACGCTCCATTCCTTGAACCATTCGGTCTTGTTTGGAATACCGATACAATGCCGGATGCACCATTTACGGGGATAACGCCAAAAGAGGATGGTGGGAAACTCATCATCTCAAGTTTGGAAGATGGAATGCCGGGGCAATTGGCGGGATTCGGGATTGATGACGAAATTCTTGCCGTGAACGGTATCCGCTGCACAACTATCAATGGGTTTGCAGAGTTAATATCACAAAGCGGTATCGGCAATGAGGCGGAAATTCTCGCTTCGTGCGACGGACGTATCTTTACAACGCAGTTATCTCCTGTTGCCAAACCGAACCCATCACTCTCAATAGCTTCTGTGCTAACGGAATCACAACGCACGTTGCTGGATTTTTGGCTGAACCGCTGATAAAACCCTGAAAATCAAATTGAAACACAGCCCTAAACCACGTGTTTTAGACGAAAATCAACGATTGAAAAAAAAGTTTCAGAAATTTTACTTTGAATTGTAACTCAATGTTTGCTTGTGTGTCTGTGGTTATGAAGAGGGAAGGTGGTCGGAAGAGCGTTCGGGTTGGCAAAGACGGTTACAGCGGGCGGTAGAAGTAGAACACAATCATTGTAATCCACATATCAATGTCAATACCGATGAACCATAACGACCCACATGAAGAAATCCGCGCAATGGCGGAAGGATTTCGGACGGGAAGTGAGGAAGCATTCCAATGGCTGTATAAGTACTTCAGCCGGAATGTGTATCGGTTCTGTCTGCGAATGGTTGGTAATGAACAGTCGGCGAAAGATGCGTATCAAGAAACATTTCTTCGTTGTATTGAACATAGAGCAGAGTTCCGTGGTGAGAATTTCCCAGCATGGCTCTTTACAATAGCCCGCCGTGTTTGCTTAAACGCCATTCGTGCCCGCCGTCAATTCGATGAGTTTGACGAAGTTGAACATGGTGTGATTGAAATCAACGAACAAGATGTGTATATGCAAATGCACATACAAAAAGCACTTGATTCGTTGCCCGTTGTGTTCAAAGAAGCATTGATCTTACGTGAATACGACGGATTGAGCTACCAGGAAATCGCCGATGTTTTAAAAATTGACCTCTCTTTAGCAAAAGTCCGCGTACACCGTGCGCGGTTGATTATACGAAAAATCTTAACTCCAATCATTCAAGAGCGATATGAACCTCGATGATTACATATCAGGATATGTGGACGGTGATTTGACACCCGAAGAGGATGCCGAACTCCGCGCACTCATCGCGGGTAATCCTCTTGCAAAAGAGGAGTTCGAGAATGCAGCTCTTATCAGTGCTTCCATTCTCCATGATGCTGAAAATATCAATGTACCCGATGATGTATTTGAAGAAACCGGATTATTGTTGTCTGCTGCGTTCCGTGAATCAGTTCCGCAAAACGCAACTGCCGCACATAGCGTTCACGGTCGCTATCGCATTGCTAAAAAGTATGTTGCCGTACTCGCACTGATACTCGTTTATGTTGTGAGTGATGTTCAGCGTCTGAATTACAACGATGTGTATTCTGTTTTCTACAAATCCAACTTCAGCTCAATACAGTTGCCTGATATTCAGATTGAATCGCCACGTACTACTTTACCTCGAGTTATCGGGCAACAACATCGTAACTCGAATTCAAATGTGTTCACTGTTGCAGATTCACAGGTACATATTGATAACGCCGTTACAGATGGTTTGAAAAATGAAATAGCATCTGCTACCCAATCGCAGATTCCAACAGTAAATATCACAGCCGATACAAACACCGGATTGCCACCTACTGCTGTAATTCCATTGTCATTACCAATGTCATTACAATCAGCA
>JAEUSO010000354.1 GCA_016788605.1 Candidatus Kapaibacterium sp.
GGGTAATTCCATAGGCATCTTTACAAACGGCAGCCGCGTATTGGGACTTGGCGACATTGGTCCGCTTGCATCACTTCCCGTTATGGAAGGCAAGGCGATGCTCTACGACCAGTTCGTCGGTCTAAGTGCGTATCCCATCCTGGTTGATACCAACGACCCTGACGAGTTTATCCGTATCGTTGAAACTGTGTCCACCGGTTTTGCGGGCGTTCACCTTGAGGATATCCGAACGCCGGATTGCTTCAAAATCGAAGACGAACTCATTGCGCGGCTGAACAAGCCCGTCATGCACGACGACCAGCACGGAACGGCAACCGTCTTGCTTGCTGCCGTCATCAACGCCTTGAAAAAAGTGAACCGCTACGGCGACCCGACATTACGGTTTGCACAACTTGGTTTAGGGGCGGCGGGATTTGCCATTGCCAAACTGCTCATGGATTTCGGCTTTAATGTAACGGCGTTCGACCCGAATCCGCAATCACACCAACGGATGATTGAGGCGGGTGGTACGATGTCGTCGTTTGAAGAAGCAATGCATGCGGATGTTGTGATTGCCACCACAGGTCGTGTGGGGCTGATTACGAAAGAAATGATTAAGCCCGGTCAGATTATCCTTGCGCTCTCGAATCCGATTCCCGAAATACTGCCCGACGATGCCCTTGAAGCCGGTGCCGCCTTTGCTGCCGACGGGCGTTCGGTAAATAATGCGCTTGCTTTTCCGGGGCTGTTCAGAGCTGCTGTGGAACTGCGTGCGGAAAAAATCACCAGTGAAATGAAAATCGCCGCAGCTACGGCAATCGCAGAACTTGCCGAACCAAACGAACTTGTGCCAAGCCCGTTCAATCCCGAAGTGCATACAAATGTTATTGCCCGCGTCAAGGCATTATTCACAACTGATGTCGCGGACGGGGAAACACCCGCTTAGTCGAAGATATAGCGCACGCCTTGCTGACCCAATCCGGCAAAATCACTGACATCTATGTTTGCGTGTGAATCGCCGTAATGCACAAGGTACATTTTCTCTTTCATTGCCGCATCAAGCGTATGTAATTCCGGTAGTGATGCGTGAACAGGATTCGGTGTGAACGAGGTGTCGTGAAAAATGCACTCGGCGCGGCTGCCGTATTGTTCAAGAATCGTCGGGTCGAATTTCGTATCGCCGGAATACAGAACGCGGTCGTCAATCATAACGCCGTAGCTGAGGAACGCGGAGTTCGCATCCAACGCCTGTTCGGGAATGTGGTTTGTTGCGAAAAGTTCAAGCCGCAGATTATCAAGTTCAACAATAAAGTGCGGTCGTGGCAGCATCGAAATTGCCTTAGGGCGGATGACATCGAAATAATCCGTAAAGCGGAGTGCCTGTCCTTCACTTGTCATCTCATTCCATTCCATTCCGCCGCGAAGCGACATATTCCACAGAATGTTTTGATACTCTTCGGTAATGAGCATCGTCAGTTTCTTTTTCTTCATGAAGGGAACGGCTACATAGCGATTCCACAATCCTATTGGCTCAATGCCACCAATGTGGTCGCAATGGCTGTGGGTAGGAAGCAGATACTCAATATCGCCGAGTTCAAGTCCGGTTGTGGCGGGTAGCGAGAATGGTCCAGTCGTGCCGAAGTCCACAAGCACGTGGGTATCTCCCTTAATGATGATAAGGTTGGTATTATAGAGCGTCTTTGTGAATGCCGAGCCGACCCCGATGAAGACAATCTCTAACGAGCCATTGTTTTGAAGACGTAACGGTTTTTCAACCGGTAATATGTGCATGAGAAAATTCCTCCGATGTTATCCCCTACTGCTGCGCTGCTAATATGCGTAATTCCTGTTAATGTTTAATACGAAAAAATACGCACGGCGGCATAGTGCGGTGAATTGGATGGTGCTTTACGTGGCAAAGACGCGGCGTAAGCCGATAAGCATTGATGTCAGCGAAAGCGTGACTTGGGCGTTTTGCCTGAGTGATGCTATTGTTTGTTCAACCAACGACAGTGCCGCCGGATAATCGCGTTTTCCGAAGACCGACGAGAACTTCGCGAGAATTTCGCGTTGGTCGGCATTGATAATGTGCGAGTCCGGTGATGAAGTGAGCGTCATTGCATCGCGAAGCCACACAAGCAAAAGCGACAGCATTTTTTCAATATCCGTCCGTTCGTAACGCTTATTTGCATCTTCGATTTTATGTGAGACATCGAGCCGGTAGCCAGAATTTTTTAGGGCTGCGCGAAGCAGTTCCACAACATCGTTCCTCATGGTCTGCGTATCGCTGCCAAGCAGTGCACATGCTTCGGAGTAACTGCCCTGTGCAAGTGATGATATGAGTGCCGCCTGTTGCGGTTCAATACCTTCGCGCTTCATGAGTGCATCGGCAATCTGTATGTCGGATAACGGTGCAAAGTGAATTTGCTGGCAGCGCGAAAGTATTGTTTGCGGAACCATATCCTTGCGCGATGTTGTGATAATCAGTGTGACGTTTGCATTCGGTTCTTCCAATGTTTTCAGGAAGGCATTCGCCGCCTCGGTTGTCATTGTGTCCGCTTCGCTGATTATAACCACGCGCCGTCCGCCTTGCGATTGCGAGAGACCGATTGTTTTTTTTACGTCGCGCACCGATGCGATTTTAATCTGTGTTGCTTGCGGAATACTGATGTTGTGATATGGGTTCTCTGCTTTGCGGGCGATCTGCTCTTGAATGACGGCGATCTGATCATCGCTTAATCGAAGCAAAGGAGAATCGTCATCGCTTGCACCGGATTTACCCGTCGGCAGGGAAAACACCATGCTCAGATTCGGATGCTGCAAGTGTGACATTTGCGTGCAGCTTTTGCACAAGCCGCACGGGCTGATGCTTGTTTCAGAAACTACTGGACTAAAGCAATTCACCGTCTTTGCAAAAGCAATCGCCACAGCATCTTTGCCAATGCCTTCATTTCCCCAAAAGCAATACGCATGTGCGATCCGTTGCGAGAGTATTGCCCGCATCAGTATTGACTGCACACGCTCCTGT
>JAEUSO010000355.1 GCA_016788605.1 Candidatus Kapaibacterium sp.
ACAAGGATATAGCACCATGACCGAAGGGGCGGTGAAATACACGATTGAGTTTGATAATCAAGCCCCCACTGCAATCGCATCGCAACAACAATCACCTATAACAGCTGTTGGGATGGAGAACGGTTCGATATACTTCTACAACACGCGAACAGGTCAGCTCATCGGTGAAGTATCATTCCCCTATCCCGTACAATGCTTATCGTGGAATGCAAATGGGACGCAATTGCTTGTAGGCGGTACAGGTGGCGCAGTTGCCAAGTACACCATTGGCACAACATCATCTGTGGAAAATGAGACCATTGATGCACTAAGCGTACATCCGAATCCGGTTAATGACATGCTCATGATTCATGATTCAGAAATAACTGAATCAACTAGGTACACTGTGCGAAATATACTCGGTCAGATTATACAATCCGGTTCATTCGAACGCGGCATGGCAATCTCGACAGCTTCATGGAGCAGCGGTACATACTATGTCAGTGCGGGGAAGAAACATGCTGTTATCGTCAAACAATAACAAACACAATCCTAATTCAACATCAGACATTATGAAATCGTATATCATAGCATTACTACTAGTGTTCTCTCAATTTTTCTTTGCAGGATTATCACCTTTGATTTCCCATCCTGTAAACGAAAAACCATGGTTGGAGGAATGGAGCGGAACAAACGACCACATCAATGGAATTGCGGTGTTTGTCGGCGGCACGGCACTCACTGTAACGAATCGTGGCGAGATACGCAGAAAAACAGCGAATGAATGGTGGAAACCCGTTCACTCTTTTGACGCACAATTGAATAAAATACGTTGTATACCGTCAGGAAACATTGCCGTTGCAGTTGGCGAGTATGGTTCTATTCTGCGCTCTACTGACTCCGGTATTACATGGAACACGTACAAGAATACGTCGGCTGGAGAAGAAACGACATTTCGTGATGTGGCACTACTCAATGCACACACGTACCTATGTGCCGGTGAAGATGCAACGAAAGGTGTAATAGTACGAACGGATGATTTCGGTTGGACATGGACGAAGCAGACATTTGAAGAAGCAGGCGCATTGGTCGAATTGATAGACATATCATTCACCGACGACTCTATAGTGTACGTTTTAGGCAACCAATACTACACCGATGGTTTTTCCTTACCACGTGTTTTTGTTCTTCGCTCGACTAATAGCGGAAAGGACTGGAACAAGATCATGATTCCATCAGATTTTTCGAGTATCGGAACAGCAATCTGTGCCGGGACAAACAAGTCAGTCGTTCTATTTGGATTAAACTTTACGACCAATCAACCTGTACAACTGATAAGTACGACCAACGGTACATTATGGCATAGTGTTGCCGTGAACAGTCCGGCGATATATCGTGTTGCCAAGTGTATTGAAAACGATATTTCGAAAATATTCTGTGGGGGATATGTCTTTCACTCTAACATAACGGTCAATTCATACATAGCGGAAACTGTTTCCGGTTCTTTGCAAGCAATGAGGTTTGGAGGAAACGGTGCGCCGAATGATGTGATTCTTGATATGGAAATTTCGACAGCACATTGGTATGCAGTCGGTCATCATGGAACAATCTTGATGAACACGTTGGAAGCAACTCCACCGGCATTAGAGCGCGATTTGGACTCTGTCATGTATGTCCGCGAAGGAACACCGTTCACGCTACAGACGCAATATGACTGGACAGTCAATCGAACCGAATGGCGGCGGGATGGAGATTTGTTAGTCCATGATACGTCACATGTATTTAGGCGAGAACGGGCATCAATGCTGGATGGCGGGTTATATGAACTACGCTTTATTGGAAACTCAAACAGGGTCATCCGTAGCAGAATGTGCAAGGTTGTCATTATACCAACAACATCGGATGTGAGTGAACAACAAAAGGATGTTCAAGTGACTCCGCTCCCCTGCAATGACCGTTTAACTATCAACTCGTCGGTTGAACCATCAGGTTGGACGCTGTACTCTATTCAAGGAATGGAAGTGGCTTCTGACCAATCCAATGCAAGCATGATTAACACCACATCTATTCCTACCGGAGCGTATCTGCTACGGCTCCAGTTTATTGACGGGACATCAAAAAGCGAACTCATTACTATTATACATTAAGGCACTTGATGATAGAAACTATGAGAGCTACATATACGAACAGAAGGAGTTTTCCTACAGTATTGATTATCACAGTTATTGCCTGCTTAGTCACTCTATCAGTGTTGCAATAGCATGTAAGTGTCATAACAGAACTTTGATACTAAAAACAAAAAAGGCAAGGTAATGCAAACCTTGCCTTTTCCTTCATTACAGTGCCGCAGATATCCTATTGACGCTCGCCAAGCTGGCGGTCGAGCAATAGGATACTTGCACCGGATTCGCCAACCATTTTGATGCGGTCAATAACAGTATTCACACTTTCCTCTTCTTCGACTTGCTCGTTAATGAACCATTGCAAGAGAATTTGAAGCGGATAATCTTTTTCAGCGAGTGATAATTCATAGAGCTTGTGAATGAGTGATGTGATATGTTGCTCGTGACTCAGAACATTCTCAAACAGTCCTAACATATTCGTCCACTTAAATTGCTCTACATTGATATTCTTCAAAGCCACCGAGCCACCACGCGAGTGCACATGCTCTACTAATTTCATAGCGTGACTCATCTCTTCTTGCCACTGCGCTTTAAGCCATTGTGATGTGCCGGGTAACGATTTGTCGTTAGCAAGCAAAGACATCGCCAAATAGGCATAAGCCGATTCAAATTCCGCCTGTATTTGGTCATTGACCGCTTTCAGTACTTTCTTGTTCATACTCTAATACACGTAAAGTTTATTAAAAATTATTTTGTTGATTATAGACGCAAAATACACGATTCATAGTGCATCGTTCATCGAATTTCATACAATTACCGGTGTTTCACAAACGGAATTGTTTGTGATTGATATGCAGCAGTTACAACAAGTGGATAAGTGCCTGATGCCAATAAGGAT
>JAEUSO010000356.1 GCA_016788605.1 Candidatus Kapaibacterium sp.
GTTGATGTCCTCGATTGCAGTGGTGAGCGCCTTCTGAAGCGCAGTGCCTTTTCCCAACGCTTTCACGTGCATGATATGACTAATTAAGTCGTTGAACGTAGGGATGTCTTTTGCCACTTTCACTTCACCGATCGTGTCGGCAAACTCGCGGAAATACACCGTGCCGAGTTCCTTCATATTGCGTTGCAAAAAGATGTATGCTATTGCCTTCGCAAGATGGATGCGCCAACGCACATTCATTGATTTCGAGACATCGAAAAGCAAATATACTTTTTGCTTTCGGTGATCGGGTTTGAACGTGTCGCTCTCGCTTTGGTAACGGTAGTTCTGCGGCGGTCGTGGGCGGGGCAGCCAGAGTGAACGCTCGACAAGACGTTGGTAAAACACGTTGTCGGGCAAAAGGAATTGGTATGGATAGATTGCCGGTAATTCCTGCACATTACGTATCAGGTCTGCGTCGTATTCTTCGGCAGGCAGGATGGTCGGGATGTGTTCTGGTGCAGGCGGTGCTGTTTCTTCATCGGCGGCAGACATCATCATGACAGGCGCAAGCTGAGTTCCGAGTGTAGTGTCCGTGGATTCTATTATTCGGGCGATGTTGTAGATCGCGGTGAAGTTGTCGGGGAGGTGTTCATTTACTGCATCAAAAAATCCGAATGAATCCAACATGGCGAAGAAATCGCTTTGTTCGATTCTCTGTCTGTCGCTTTTAAGTAATTCTTCCACCGCTGTCTCCCCTTTATTCTGAACGAATCCGCCGTATGTTACAGTTTGTAAGATATTGTCATGCCGTCACCTATGGGAACAAGGCACGAGAGCACATCAGTTCTGCCGGAAATATGGTCGTTGTATTCTTGCAGCGCATGAACGTTATCCGGCTCGAACGTTGTGTTCGGATTATGTATCTCACCCCATGCAAGTGTATTGTCAGCAATGATAACACCGCCTTTGCGAACAAGTGGCAGCACACTGTGAAAGTAATTCAGATAGTTCGGTTTGTCGGCATCAATAAAGACGGCATCGAATGGGAGTTGCCACGATACATTTTGCAGTGTTGACATTGCCTCGCCCGAATGAACTTCGATGACTGTTTCTAACGCTGCCTCCCGCGCTTTCCGTTCGATGAAGTCGCAGAAATCACCTTCTTTTTCCAAGCATACCATTTTTCTGTTTTCACCTTGTAACACCCTTGCCATTGCGATGGAGGAATAACCGCCTAATGAGCCGATTTCCAACACCCGCGATGCGTTCATTGAGCGAAGAAATACTTGTAAAAATGCGGCTTGTTCGCCACCAATACTGATTGCCGGTATGTCCGCTTCCGCCATGTCGTCTCGCAGTTGTCGCAGAAAGCTGTCTTCTGTAGAAAATCGCTGTTGGATGTATTCCCCGATTTCGGGTGTGACCATTGTAAATGATGATGCCATTATGTATCGAGTTGTTTAGAATCAGCTAATTAGAATCAGCTAAAAATAATCATCTCCGACGACATGCCGTGTACTGTTGACAGGTTTAGCATTTCCAATACTGTTTAATGAATTATATGGTTCACTTGAACATTGACTATTGTTTGATTTTGTAACGAAAAAATACTATCACGGAAACACCGTATGCACTATGTTTGATACAAACGCAGGAGGGGGTTTGAGGGAGACCGCCATACAGCATTATTCACAACTCGTTTGACACCATGCTACGTGTATCATGTATCACACTGATATTGCTTTTTTTCGCATTCTCTATGCTTGCAGCGCAGAGTTCGCTCGTTCATAACCGCATTCGGTTGATTATGGCTGGGAAGTCCGACGAGGTACGGCGAGAACTGCCCGAACTTCTTCGTGATTTTCCTGTTGATGCCGGTGTCATGTTCCTTAATGGAATCTTAATGGAAGATGCCGCAAAGGCACTGACGGTCTATGAGCAAATTACACGCGAGCATCCCAACAATGAATGGGCTGACGACGCACAATGGCGTATCGTCCAGTTCTATGCATTAAAGCGCGACACGATGCGTACATGGCGCGAACTTGCTAATTACAAACGCAATTACCCGCTTTCTGAATTCCTCATTCATGCGATTGATATTGTTAAGGCAACAGTGGGGCTTCAACCCGCAACACCGGATGTACCGCGCAAAACAATAGCTACTCCAAATGCGGGTGATAAGATGATTACACCGAAGTCAGTTCAAGTACCGCAGCTGTCGCAGTTATCACAGAAAGAGCAAACACTCGATTCGGAAGAACGGCTTATGGTTCAATCTAATGCAGATAAAAAGAAAGGCGCAACTACAACGGAAAAACCAAATCAGGTAACGCCGCAGGCGCAAACAAAATCACCTGAACTAGCAACAGAAACAACATCGGGTAAAAAGTGGGGATTGCAGATCGGTGTATATTCATCGCAGCAGAGCGCGGAAGCTGAAGCGCAGAAATACCGTGATGCACGGTTGCGTGTGGACATCGTACCAAAGAAGACACCCGAAGCAACGGTGTATGCTATCATTATCGGCAATTATTCATCGAAGGAGTCAGCAGAAAAAAGCCGTGAGTTAGTGACCGCACAATGCAATTGCACACCGTATATCATTGCAAAGTAGGAGAGTCATGTTCGTACGTTGTATTTCTCTTGTCGCTGCGTTCATCTGCATTACGCAAGGAGCATATTCACAGCACATGACGTTCGTATCAGACACAGTGCAAACATTCGTCGGGCAGTCATTCCGTCTTGATTTTACTGTGACGGACAGCAGCTCAACCCAACTTGCAATCAGCGGGCGCATACGACTATCGAACCCGACCGTATTTTTTCCAAAAGTTTTGATTGCTGATACAACCGGACTTTCAAGCACAATACCCGTGCTGGAACGTAAGAATGACTCAACGTATCACTTCACCTTTTTTAGGCAAACCCCTTCTTCGTCGCAATACTTTTTCCTCTTTGGAGAAGCATTGGCGGGTAACGACAGTGTTTGCACCGTGACACTGG
>JAEUSO010000357.1 GCA_016788605.1 Candidatus Kapaibacterium sp.
TGCGGGCGAGGGAACAATTTGAATCGTTCTCTCATCGCCGCGTTCCACTATAGGTTGTAACGGTTCATCATTGCTGCGGGTGCGCCCGTATATTGATCCCGGATTCTTCCGCATGATACTGAACACATTACCGTAGCCGTTATTCGTCCATTGCCTGTCACCAACGGTAACAAGCGGGATTCTATTACCGGAACTTGTAACGCCGGGTGAGCCGCAATAATCAGGCGAGCCGTCAGGACCGGTTACGGTCACTTTCACTTTGTTCTCAGTTCTCATTTCGAAACGTGTTCCCGCCTTGATAACGACTTTTCTACCTGCAGTGAAAGTTACGGGTGTCTCACTTTGAACCACACATTTTGTCGTTGTTGTATTGCCGACTGATGATGCAGGAACTGCTTGCGGAGTCCACGCCGCACCACCGCCAATCTCTAACTCGGATAATGCCTTGATGTGGTATTGAGGATAACTGGCATTATCTAAATATCTGCTCAACTCGTTATTCAATACATCACCTCTATTCAAATCAAAATTGCGGTTGTATATACGCACCTTATACACAGGCAGAATTTCATGACTATAACCATCTATCGTCATAGTAGATGTGTTTGGATCAAATGACGAGAGATGATCACGCAATGCACTTTCCGGTGTTCCACCACCTACCCATGTGTTTGATAATGGGGCAAATATTGCAGCTGGTTTGCCACACAGCTCACCACTATTAATATGACCAATGACTCTTTTCTGATCATTCCATGCAGCACCACCTGATGCACCAGCCCCCAATGCACCAATTCCATTCTCAAGATCAAGCCATACATAACTAATATCTTGTGGTGTGTCTCTACACTTCATTGAAGACCAGCCATATGGAATTTTTACATCTTCTTCATTTTCTGACCATCGTGCAACCTGCATGGTAGATGCCTCATAGACATTTGCTGGCACTTGTGTATGTTGTAAGAATGTTATGCTTGCAGGCATTGTGCTTTTTGTTAACTCAGTCCTGTCCCAACCCGCGAAGTAGAGTTTCTTCGTTACCGCAGGTGTAAAATTTGCATCTGTTATCTTGACAAGCAACATATCAGTTTCTTTATGGACTGCTACTAACTCCGCACCAGTGAACTCAACGATTTGGTCACTTGGGAGTAAATCTTCAACATT
Source organism: Candidatus Kapaibacterium sp. (assembly GCA_016788605.1). Taxonomy (GTDB): domain Bacteria; phylum Bacteroidota; class Ignavibacteria; order Kapaibacteriales; family NICIL-2; genus JAEUSO01. The sequence continues at coordinate 1,165 of JAEUSO010000357.1, forward strand.
TGAAGAGTAAGGTGACTGAACTTTACGACTGAATTGGTTTGGACCGCACTCACCACTCCAGAACCGAAACCGAAATACCCAACTATTGAGTTGCTGTATTTCCTGTTCACTCAATGCACACAAATTATCAAGGTTGTTAAGACAATGCCGCGCAGTAAGTATAAGTGGCTCTACTCCTTGTGGACCGATGATATTAAGCAATGTGCCGGTACAATTCCAGTTCGCCTTATTGTTATCCAATATCATGCACGTGGCAAAACGTTCAACACAAAAGTCATCGGCTTCTTCGCAATCCACTCCAAGCAGACATTGAAAGTTGGCAATCTCCTCCTCTCCGTTTGAATTATCAAGGAGGGTTGTCGTCGTAACCGATTGCAACCGCATATGTTCAGTTTCAACAGGTGATGAGGACGTACACTCCAATATCAAGGTATCCACATTATCCACCCGCAGCACAAAGGGCTGACCGGGGCGCATGTTATTACTTGCAAATGCACCATACACATAATGCCGCCGAGCATCATACGCATAGAGCGTAGTGGCATCATCAATATCAAACTTGTCAAAAATTAGTAATGCCGTTTGAGAGTGAAGTACAAGTGCAAATAGACGTACTGTACCTTCCGCAGTATGCTGCACAGGTATTCCCTCACGGAGAATATCCACTTGCACATTGTATTGCCGACTCACACTCTTTCCTTCATTCCGCACTATGTCACCGCTAAGGGTACGCACTGGAACTGAATATGTTTGTAGTATCTCCGGTAATGCCTCGTATGTACGAGGTGTGCCTCCAAGAGAGTGTTGAGCGGACAACTCTTGTAAAAAGAACAGATGTATTAGAATTATGGAGTGTGCTATCAATCGTGTTTTCATGGAGTCCATAGGTTATTATCTTTATAAATACGGACTATAGTACCACGGTTGCCAACAGCTAATCGCCAAAAACCATTTGCACTACCAGAACTAATCCAATGAATACCATTAAGTGTTTCACTCGTACCTGATGGAATGGTGTACCACCCCACACCTTTGAATGTCTCTATTAGAAAACCATTTTCACCCACAATGGTTAATCCATAAAAAGTTCCCGGATTACCATGCGCTGAACGTAAGTTCTCTGTAACTATATTAGGAAATAGTTTCGACTGAATTAGATTACCAGTTGAGTTTTGGGAAGCATATTTTTCATCTTCTGAAATACTCTTACTATTACCTACATAGCAACTTAGAATATTACTCCATCCTATTCCATTAAGTTCATTGAGTGTTCCCGTTCCATATGATTTCCATAAATTACCATAGTCATATGAAATCATAATGTTAGAGATAGCTCCAGTGATTTTAGCTCCGGCTGCAAGCAATGTCATAGCATTATTTCCGCTTTCCATAAACAACGTTCGGTCTTGACTCGCCGCAAGACAATTCAGTAATGGCAACGTCATTCCAGAAGGTGGCTGATAGTTCTTCCATGTTGTACCTCCATTGCTTGTATGCAGAATCAGTCCACGAACGCCATCCTCAGTTTGGATGCGCCCTACCGCCACTCCTACACTATCGCGGAACATACGAACATCGCGGAACTCGCCCCCGCCAACAGGATTCGTCATGCGTTCCCATGTTGTACCGCCGTTGCGCGTGCGGAGTAACACACCTCGGTCGCCTACGGCATACACGTTCTGCGGGCTACACGCCCATACACCGCGTAGTGTAGTAGTCACACCAGATTGTTGTGCGATCCATGTTCTGCCTTTATCTATTGATTTGCGAATCGTTCCATTTGCTCC
>JAEUSO010000358.1 GCA_016788605.1 Candidatus Kapaibacterium sp.
CATTTACCGGTGTGCCCCACATATAGCATCGCGGTACGTATTGTACCGCTTGGATTTACTAACACCCCGCATCATCATCCCGCAACGGATGGACGCGGAATCGAACGGAAAGAGAATGGTACGGGTACTTGTAATAGACGACGAGCCGCTCAGCCGCGAAGCAATTGCCAAGCTGCTTGCACAGTATTGCAGCCAGCATATCGAGGTTGTGGGTTTAGCTGCCTCGGCGGAACAAGCGCGTGCAGCAGTATTGGAGTATGCGCCCGATGCTATTTTCCTTGATGTTGAGATGCCCTACGAAAACGGTTTCGACTTCCTGCACTCAATGCCCGAACGCAATTTCAACGTGGTGTTTGTTGCAACGCACGAGAGCTTTGCCATTAGTGCAATCCGCGAAGGCGCGGTGGACTACTTGCTGAAGCCCATCAATCTGGATGAACTGCGGAATGCGGCGGTGAAACTTGCAGAACTGAAACACCGCCAGGAATATCCCCACGACCACTACCGCAAGCGCATGAAACTCCTCTTGGAGTACGTGCATGGAACGGGCGGCTCGGCGAAACTTGCCGTTCCGAATAACGACGGCGTGACGATGGTGGATGTGCCGCGGATCCTCTACTGCAAAGCGCAGGATAATTACACGAACCTGAAACTGCTTGGTGCGAACGATATTCTTTCGACGCGCCACCTGAAGGAATATGAAGAAGTATTGACTGATGTGGGATTTGCGCGTGTGCATAAATCCTACTTGGTGAATATCACCCACGTCAGGCAGTTCCACCGCAATGAATACGGCGGCGGGATTCTTGTCCTTGCCGACAACACGTCTATCGAGGTGTCGCGCAGGCGCAAAACAGACCTGATGGAACTGCTGCAACGGCATGGCAACCTGCCTTTGCAAAAGCGGAAGAATTAAGCGGCAGCTTTAACGCATACGGCGCACGGTACGACAGGTATGTTGTATTTTGCGTCCCGACGAATACCTCTGCCACCGCAATACTTTTGCCGGAGGCATAGTAAGACAACAAACAACCGAACAGCGCACGGGATAGAGTACGGTGCATAAGGGGCGGATTTCACCGCAACCACACACTGTAGATGCGCTGCACTAATCAACGGAATCGGGTACACTAACTTTCACCCGACTATGATAAAGCTACCGCCGGAAATACGCAGGGCTTTGGATAACCGACTGCAACAGGCATCGGGAGAGAACGAAAAGTTTCTTATCCTGAGCAGTGCTGCATGGGAACTACAGGAATACTCACACGATGCAATGGCAAATCTTGCCAAACTTGCCTCGCACTCGCAACAAGGAACAACCGCCGGCAGCGATGTCCTGCACGGAATGTTCCTGCTTGCCGCCACTTACGCACTGTGCAGCGAATACGCGCTTGCCGTGGAAACATTCTACGAAGGTCTTCATGCTGTCCGTAAAAACTCCGTCCCCGACGAATGGCTTCATCATATTCACGATAGCGTGTCGCAACATCTCTCGTTCGAGCGATATACTGCGATTGCCTCGTCGCTAAAGGATGCAGTAAAAGACAACCGGACACTGAACACCCCTGCCGCAGGAATCTGTGCGATACTTGATGCATCGAACGGCGACTACGCCAATGCTGCGGAACACCTACGGACGTTGGTATCGCCCCAACACAACCACCCCGACGTTTCCCGTCCGGCAACATACACCACCGACCTGCTGCATGAAATCTGTATTCTCTGCCTTATCAATTCGGGCGAATGCGATGCAGCGGGAATACTGCTCGACGCGCCGCCGCACTCAACCACGGGGCGGATGCTTCGCGGCTTGATTGACGAACACTCAGGAAGAACAACCACAGCGCTGCTCTCGTATTCCTCCGCTCTGGAGCATGAAGACACAGGGGTGGAACTGCGTCACCGCCTGCTAATCAAATGTGCCAACCTTGCCTCGGTTGCAGGGAATTACACCGATGCACTCCGCTATGTGCAAAGCGCGTTGCACCAATGCGACAGCGAGAGCCAACCGCACAACGCAATCCGACGCGAGCTGCACCGGCTGGCTGCATCACTCCATGATGCAAAAGGCGACGTACAGCAATCGGTGGAGCATTACCGAAGCTATGTGCAACTGACGGAACACCTGCACCATGCACGTCCCGCCGCCACGCCACTCCGCACACGGTATGATGTGGAATTCGCCCTTGCCGGACGCGAGCGCAACCGTGTTCAACTCGCCCATCTCGACGTGCGTTCACTGCGCGCCCATTTGCATCCGCAAATCCTCTACAACTCGCTGATGGCTATCCAATACTTCATGGTCAGCAACAGCACCGAGCGCGTCCATCACTATCTTTCCATCTTTGCGGCGTACATGCGCCAATCGCTGAACAACGCCCGCCACGCACTTGTCACACTGCACGATGAAATAGAATGTCTGCACCGCTACTTAAAGCTACAGGAACTCCGGCTCGGCACCATCTTCTCGTGCGATATGGACTTGGACACATCGCTCAGCACCGACCTGCTCTACGTTCCGCCCATGATACTCCAACCTTTTGTGGAAGAAGCGCTCTGGCAAGGGATGCTTCCGCACAACACCAACGTGACAACTAATATCAATGTAACGATTGAAGCGAAGGGCAAAAAGAAACTCCACATCTGCATCAGTGATAACTCCGTCCGCAAGAACGGAGAGCGAGCTGTGCAAGAAATGCCGGTCTATCCCGACTACCCGCACGGCGTGGAGTATATCGCCAAGCGCATCGAGCTGCTCTCGCTTGTATCAGGCATGACAATGAGCGTTCGCCAGACCCCCAAAAAAGACGGCAACACTCTTACCGGAATGCGGGTTGATATTATCCTACCGATTGACATACAGCCCGGCGAGATTGAGTAGCAGCGTGCCGTAAGGCGTATCCTCACAGCCCGACAACCGCGCATCGCACATATCTCCAAGTATT
>JAEUSO010000359.1 GCA_016788605.1 Candidatus Kapaibacterium sp.
GCAAATGCAATGGAACGTTTCCGATTGCATGGGCTAAATCCCACCCGATATATGCACCTGTTGCGTGTGCTGCTGTTGTGATTGCAGGAATATCATAATACTGTCCGGTGTAGTAATGCACTGCACTTAAATGCACAAGGGCAAGCCGGTTGCCTAATCGCTCAATCGTCGCACAAATGTCATCGGTGCGGAGTGTGTGTTCTCCGTCGCGTGGCATTAGTTCAACAATGCAATCGTTGTGGCTATATCCGTGTGCTTGAACTTGTGATTGCGCTGCATAGCGGTCGGAAGGAAACTCTTGACCAAGCAAGAGAATGATATTTCTTTCTTTGGTGGGCTGGTAAAACGACGACATCATCAGGTGAACATTCACGGTGAGTGAGTTCATGGCAACAACCTCGCTTGGCAATGCACCTGTCAATGATGCAAGCGCGGGTGCGAATTGTTTGTGATAAGAATACCACGGCGATGCGGCAAGAAAGTGTCCCTCAACGCCATAGGTCTGCCAATCGTTGAATTCCTGCTCAACAGCAGTGCGTGCGGCATGAGGCAACAATCCTAATGAGTTGCCTGTAAAGTACACGACGTTCTCGTTATGATGCTGAGGAAACGCAAACTCGTTTCTGAATGATGCAAGTGCGTCTGTTGCATCACACTGTTTGGCAAAATCTTCTGTATTGATAAACTCCGACATTCTCTTCTCTTTATTAATAGGAAAATTACTTTGATGAGAGCGGTACTTTCTTCGCGCCGAACTGCTCAACAAGAAACTGCTCGATGGGTAAGCGCGATGATTGTTGTTCCGACTGTTGGACTGGCGCAGTTTGCACTATGACATTTGTCGAATCAGGAACAATGCGTTTCAATGTTTGTGTATCTGCATTCCGTGTGCTGTCCCCGGTTGAGTGAATATCCGTGTGCAAGTCCTGAACATGAAGAACACTCATCGAAATCCGGTGAGCATAGAATGTGTCAAGATGCCGTGACAGATGCGGCTTGCGTGCTTGCAAGTCGTCGAAGAGCATTTTCTCGGTGCTGCAAATCACAATTTCACCGTCGAAGAAATGCACCTTGCAAAAATCGGTCGAGATAAGTGCCATCCGCGCTGCTGCTTGCGATGTAGGCAGTTGCTTTACGCACAAGTCCCATCGTTCCGCAATAGCATCGGCAAGTAGAATGGTTTGCGATTGTGGTGTAGTTGATGCTAGTGCAGCGGCAGCCGGTGCAGTTGCCTGTGCGGTAGGTGGCGGTTCATTGTTTTGCGATTGCTGCCGTGTGCTGACTGCCGGTATTTCAGATGGTGGCTGACTTTTAACCACAGTTGGTGAATACTGTGCAGTTTTTTCTTGGACAACCGGAGCGGCGGGTGAGTTTTGTTGTGGCGTTACTGCCTTTGTTCCGCTATTTGCGTGACCACCGTTCACATTAAAGTTTTTTTTTCCTTCTTGTATCTGCGCGAGCAACGTACCAATTTCAACCGTTGAATCGAGCGAAGCGATTTGTGTTAGCAGTAATTCAAATCGCAGCCGTGGTTGAGGCGAGTATCGCAGTTGCTGCTCGGCACTATTGATGAGCGTCATGATTCGTAATACATCGGCGCGGTTGAAGCGTGTTGCCTCGGTTTGATAGCGTGCTACATATGCACTTGATGTTTCTATAAGTGCTGTATTACCTGTTGCTATAATCGTGAGAATGTTGCGGAAATGTTCAAGCAATCCAATCAGACATTCATGGATGTCGTATCCTTTCACAGATACCGATTGCGCAATGCTGAACATGGTGGCAAGGTCATGCTCGCAGGTGGCTTTGCTTATACGGAAAAAGAATTCTTCGTCAATCAGGTGCAGGGCGTTGGTTACGTCGGCATAGACGATTGTTTCTCCGCAAAATGCGCGGACTTGGTCGAAGATGGATTGCGAGTCCCGCATGGAGCCGTCGCCTTTTTTGGCAATCGCAATCAGTGATTCTTCGTCAATCGAAAGATTCTCTTTATCAGAAATAAAGCGTAGTTGCTTGACGATGGTCTCGATTTCCATACGCCTGAAATCAAACCGCTGACACCTGCTGACAATCGTTGCCGGAACTTTGTGGGATTCCGTTGTGGCAAACACAAAGATGAGGTGCGACGGCGGCTCTTCCAGCGTCTTGAGCAGAGCGTTGAACGCGCTTGTCGAGAGCATGTGCACTTCGTCTATGATATACATTTTATATTTACCATGCACAGGCGGGTACTTTGCATTTTCGCGCAGCTTGCGGATGTCATCCACCGAGTTATTCGACGCTCCATCAATTTCGATGACGTCAAGCGAGCGGCTACTAAGGATGTCGCGGCAGGAATCACATTCATTGCATGGTTCTATATCGTTGGGCGAAGAGCAATTCAACGCCCGTGCAAAGATGCGGGCGGACGTGGTTTTTCCTACGCCGCGCGGTCCGCAGAATAAATACGCATGATGAATGCGGTTGCTGCGGATTGCATTCGAGAGCGTGGTAGCAATGTGTTCCTGACCCACAACATCGGCAAACCGTTGCGGTCGCCATTTGCGAGCGGTGACAATAAACTCTTCCTGACGGTTGTCTGAATCCATCGTATTATCTTCGGTGAATAGGTGGGCGGCTTGATGTATTTTGCCGACCACAAAACGTGTAGTGAATCATAGTGTGATTCCGTGAGTTACTGTGCAGGGCGGTTATAGCAGTACGTAGGTTGCAACTGATGTCCCGTAGCGGCTCACACACAAAAGTAGAACACGAAACTGATTAGGACAAGATGAGTTCTCAACATTTACATTTGAATCGAATTTCACCCGTTTCGGCGGTAATTGCACTCTGCCTTTTGGTTATACTCACATTTGATGCCACAGCACAAACTTCGGAGCATAAGCGTTTGTATGTGCGGTTTCATACGATTCCGACGATGGCTTCTTCTATCTTCGAGATGAAGT
>JAEUSO010000035.1 GCA_016788605.1 Candidatus Kapaibacterium sp.
ACTTGCATCAGAGCTTAATACTTGTCCTGCTGTTGGTGCGGCAGTGGGTAAGGTATAGGTAATGTTTGCAGTTTGCGCGCCCGCTTGGAGATTCGTTTGGAATGTCCGTGCAGGGTTCATCAGTTGCAACTGACCGGCTGTACTTGACGCACTGGTATCAATAAGCATATTACCACCACTGAACCGTGATGTTCCGTTCACATGCAATGTTGTTGTTGGTGCGGTTGTTCCGATACCTACGTTGCCCGTGCTGAGGATTCTCATACGCTCGTTTGCTCCGCTTACTCCTGTGTAGAAGCGGATGTCTTGTGCAGTTGCATTCGTGGTTGCGATTGAGAGTGGTTGTGCTGATGTTGTACCTAAGAACGAACCGGTTGTGCCATTCCATGAGGTTGTTGTTGCATTACCTGCTAAATCCCATGATGTTGCATTAGGGCTTGCCCAACTCATCACACCTGCTGTTGTAGATGATAACACCTGACCACTAACTGTTGGTGCTGCAATTGGTAAGGTATAGGTAATGTTTGCAGTTTGCGCTCCTGCTTGAAGATTCGTTTGGAATGTTCGAGCAGGATTCATCAATTGTAATTGACCTGCTGTCGAGCTTGCACTTGTATCAACAAGGACATTTCCACCACTGAATCGTGTTGTTCCATTTACTTGCAATGTTGTTGTTGGAGTTGTTGTTCCTATACCAACATTACCCGAACTAAGAATACGCATACGCTCTGTGTTCGATGTAAATAATGATATTGGTTGCGACTCATACTGGCGAATTTCACCAACCCCCGAAGAAGTAATACCAATGTCGAAACCATCCGTTGCGGTTTGTCCAGTGGTTGTTCCAGCTGTGAATTTGTGATATGTTGCAACGCCATTACCTCTATCTTGATGTAATTGTGTAACAGCTGAGACACTACCAATACCAACCTCACCACTATTCGCTACCGACAATCGTTGGGCATCGTTGGTATAGATTAGCATATTGGTGTTTTCGCGGTTGCGAAGCTCAACGCCACCACCTGCGGTTACTCCAATATCAAAACCATCGGCTGATGTATTTCCTGTTGTACCCTGAACCGTGAATTTGATTGCTGACGCACCGTTGTTATCAATCTGAAGTGCAGAAACGGGATTGTAATCAAGAGCAGATCCAATACCGATATTATTATTCGTCCCATTGAATCTCATACGCAAGGTGTTTGCCGTTTTAATAGCAAGGGATGTTGCATCTGTAGTACCAATGTAGTTTGTGTTAAATGTAGTACCTGAATTCCCAGTTAATGCCCATGATGAAGCTCCAGCCAATCCCGCTGGAGTAACCCACGATAGATTACCACTACCATCAGTCATCATCACACCTGCTGCAGATGTGCCGGATGGTGTTAAAGATGTCGGCAATGTATAAGTGATGTTCGCCGTCTGAGCACCCGCTTGTAGGTTCGTTTGGAATGTCCGTGCCGGGTTCATGAGTTGCAACTGTCCGGCTGTACTTGCCGCGCTTGTGTCAATCAGCATGTTACCACCGCTTAGGTGCAGGCGTTGCGATGGTGTTATCGTTCCGATACCAATTCTTCTGCTACCATTTAACAACATAGAGATAGTTGGTACATTGTCTATTGTCAAGCCATTATTTGTTGATGATTGTCCTATGTCAAGACGACCCGAAGAGGATAAGTAACTAATTGAAGCATGATTAACTCCACTATCATGAAACTTAATACCTATGCCATTCGAAAATGTTTGAGGTATTCCAGTCGCATCACCTATTCTAAGAAAAGCACCATTAACCTCTAATCCTGCTTTGCCTGCTGATGCATCCATATTACTACCTAAAACAACAACATTTCCTTCCGCGCCTGAACTGTTAGCACCCACTCTAAATCTTTCTACTGCACCGCTTGCACCGGTGTAGAACCGAATATCTTGTGCTGTTGCATTCGTGGTAGCGATTGCGAGTGGTTGAGCGTTGGTTGTACCAAGGAACGAACCTGTTGTACCATCCCATGACGCTGTTGGTGCGTTACCACTCAAATCCCATGATGTTGCGTTTGGACTTGTCCAGCTCATCACGCCTGCCGTAGTTGCAGAAAGCACCTGACCATTAACCGTTGGTGGTGTCGTCGGTAAGGTATATGTGATGTTCGCTGTCTGTGCGCCCGCTTGGAGGTTCGTTTGGAATGTCCGTGCCGGGTTCATCAATTGTAACTGACCTGCTGTATTTACAGCACTTGTATCAATAAGCATATTACCACCACTGAATCGTGATGTGCCATTCACATGAAGACGTGAAGTAGGTGTACTTGTTCCTATACCCACTTCACCACTACTTAGCACTCTTACTCTTTCAACATTTGATGTACGTATTACTAATGGCTGTGCATCGCTTGTACCAAAGAAGTTTGTACTTGGATTAGTACTACTATTACCTACAAGCGACCATGCCGTACTTCCCGCTAATCCCGCTGGAGTAACCCACGATAGATTACCACTACCATCAGTCATCATCACACCTGATGTTGGTGTGGTTGTTGGCGTAATTGAAGTTGGTAAGGTGTATGTGATATTTGCTGTTTGTGCACCCGCTTGTAGATTCGTTTGGAATGTCCGTGCCGGGTTCATCAACTGTAACTGACCTGCTGTACCTGAAGCGCTTGAATCTATGCGGATATTACCTGCCACGTGAAGTCTTGTAGAAGGTGAGCGACTTCCAATGCCGACGTTTCCTGCATTATTAATAAAAAGTAAACTTGTTCCATCAATACCTGCACGACCATTAAATGATGTTCCTCTTGCTACTTCAAAACTCCCTGTACCGGTAGAGTTGGCATCAATCCCAAGCTGAAGGCTCGCTGATGAACTAACATTATCACCATTACTAAAAGTACGCCCAACAACCATCTCTCTTGTTCCGGATGAGTTCTGGTAATTTATTTGGGCAATAGTTCTACTTGGTGCGTTCACGAAGTTGATTTGTGGGTCGCTAAGTAGAGTAAAACCTATATGAACATTACCACTTGTACCATTGTTTTCAGTAACTCTAAAAGGTGTTGTTCCTGTACCAGTAGTCTGAACATGTAAGCGAGATAAGGGGTTAGCTATCCCAATACCAACATCACCTGAACCAGTAATTCTCATCCGTTCATTAGCACCGCTCGCTCCTGTAAAGAACCTAATGTCTTGTGCAGTTGCGTTGGTAGTAGCGATGGTTAGCGGTTGCGCATTTGTTGTTCCAAGAAATGAACCTGTTGTGCCGTTCCACGATGCTGTTGGTGCATTACCCGATAAGTCCCATGATGTTGCATTTGGACTTGTCCAACTCATCACTCCGCTTGCATCACTACTTAATACTTGCCCTGCTGTTGGAGCTGTTATCGGTAAGGTATATGTGATGTTCGCTGTCTGTGCGCCCGCTTGGAGGTTCGTTTGGAATGTCCGTGCCGGGTTCATCAATTGTAACTGACCTGCTGTATTTACAGCACTTGTGTCAATAAGCATATTACCACCACTGAATCGTGATGTGCCATTCACATGAAGACGTGCTGTGGGTGATGCTGTACCGATACCGACACTACCGGAAGACAGTATGCGTAGACGTTCTGAATTTGAAGTACGCAGAACTACATCAACTGCATCCGTCGTGCCAATGAAGTTTGTTGATGCGGATGTTCCTGTATTGCCTACTAATGACCATGCAGTAGTTCCTGCCAGTGAAGTTGCAGCCCGACGCTGTACTGTTCCATTCGGTGCAATCACTAATACAGTATCTGTTGTGTTTGTATTCTGAATACCGCTCAGACGCAATGCGCGCGAGCTGGCACTATCGGTTGTTATCGTACCGCTGTTGTTGATCGTTGTTGAACTGATATTCGTGATGTTCCCTGCTCTACTATTAAGCGAGTCAGCGCGAAGTGTCTCGGCAACACGAATAGTACGCGCACTGATACTATCGCTGCTCAATGAACTCAGCCCACTAAGATTATCGAAGCGTGCTGACCGACCCCTTATCGAGTCCGTTGTGATTGTTTCATTATTTGAGATTGATCTAGTACGCAGCGAATCTGTGTGAAGAGTGCCGGTATTAAAAATCATCTGCGAATTGATATTATCAATCTTGCCGGCGCGGGAATTCAATGAATCAAGTGACATCGTTCCGGTACTTGTTGCGATAATGCTTGTATTCTCAACCCATGATGTTCCATTCCATCGAATTGTAGTATTTAATGTTGTCCCGTCTTGTATTGAAGCAAGTGTTCGCCACGAAAGGTTTGTTCCATTGAATTGTAGTACCTGTCCGTTTGTTCCGGGCGCAAGAATGCCCATCTGCCCGTTCGTACCATCCACGAAGAGTAGTTGATTGGGTGTAGGCGTAAGTGCAGGCGGCATAATCAAGCGATAACTGCTTGCCGCGCTATTGGGAAAGACGAACCATGCCGCATTGCCAGAGGCATTTCGCAAACGGAGAGAATCGGCACTTATTCCTTGTGCTTGTATTACCACAGAGCAGCAGAACAGCAGAACTGTCAGCACTCCATATTGAAGGTACTTGTTATCCATAACACTCATGATTATTGCATGAAGTCCATGACACCACTTGCATCCAAACAAGGATGAAGCAGCATGATATCACACACGATTAGTGTAGTCGGGCAAGTATTGTGCCGAAAATTTTCCGTGCCGTATTAAATAGTTTGAGAGGTACTCATGAGGTAGGATAATCAGGAAGGTTGAGAGGTCTATTGAATTCGTGTTAACTTCATGTACGAACCGCTTTCCACAACTGTTGGCGTAGAATTACCCGAGTTCTGTGCCCATCGCGCAACAAGAGTACCCGTGCTTCCGCTTGCACTGATAATACCTTAGCACCGAATAACGGGAATTTTCGTATTGTCTATATCGCTCCATGCAACAACAGTGGCGGAGCTTGTCAGCGTCTCATATACAAAATGGTGATCGTCATCTTTCTTTAACTCCGTATGGACCTTCATTGATGCACCCGATGGAATACTCAGTGAAAACTGTATTGCACCATCGTCGCCGGAAAAGAAGAGCTTCCACTTCATACGCGGAGTTTGCGTACCTGCTTGAACGATAGTGATACTGCCGTTCGTTATAAGCAGTTAATTCAAGACCGAGCCAATCGAGAGTTGAAGCAGAATACGGTACGAGCCGGGAGCATCTGATGGAAGCGATAGATACGCAGCAATTGGAATATTCGTTTTCAACAGTGAACTCCTTGTATTCTTTCCATGAATATCCGTTGCTTTCTCAAAGCATTGCTATCTCTCCATGTTACGGATTGATAACCATGTAATGTATTCTGTACGTGTTGTCTATCGAAGATCCCACGACTATAGTGATTGTGTTTGCAGTGTCGTCCACTTGCGAGACCATCACAGGGATAACGCCGTCACTTGCCGAGCCAACGAGCGTCACATTCACAATTGCATTTGCAGCTATATCACCCGATGCACTAATTGTAAAAGTACTTCCCGCCGAAGCCGGCGTAAAGATTCCTTTTATCATTCCCGAGGAGACGATGGCTGCAATGGATTTCTTTTGCACGACACCGGTCGAACTGATTGTCAATGCGGTATCTGCTGCGGAATTGTTTTGAACACCCGTCAAGCGAAGAGGGTCGCTTACAGCACTTACCGTTAGTAGGTTCGATGCAGCTGATGTACCAATTCCTACATTACCTGCGCCCGTAATTCTCATTCGCTCACTTGCGCCATTAGCACCGGTATAAAAGAGAATGTCTTGTGCAGTGGCATTTGTTGTAGCGATTGATAGCGGCTGTGCCGACGTTGTGCCAAGAAACGAACCTGTTGTCCCATTCCACGATGATGTTGTGGCATTGCCCGTGAGCATCCAGCCCGTTGTGCCGAGCAGTGATGACAGCGGTGTCCACGAGAGGATACCTGTTCCGTCATTGACAAGCAGTGTGTTTGTCGCGCCTTGCACAGGCGGCAGAATCATCGAATAACTTGTTATGCCTGACGGCGGGAACAAGCTGATGCCATTCGCCGGTGACGACGGGTGCTTAAAGCGAATCCCTTGGTGCGAGACAATCCCCTGTGCTTGACCGAACACCGGAAACAGTGCAAGAACTAATACTGCTACTATGCTCCGATAAATGTTATGCTTCATGACAAAATCCTTGTGGTAAGCAGATTCATCCGTGAATTAGTTATGTGAGCGCGTTACTTCAAACCATGTGTTTGCCGCGCCGTCCCACAAGAGTTGAATTACTGCGCCGTCGAGCAGTTGTGCAAGTCCCGAAAGATTGCAATTTCCGCTGTCGGCTATTTCGATACCATTGGTGGCAGTACCGCCGCCGCTCACGCGCAGAATAATTATCTGTCCATCCTGTAAACCATTGCTCAGTGTGATAGTGCGGTTCGCCGGGGTGCCATCCGATGTAATACGAACGAACGAACGGTTGCCGACAGTCACTGCCTGATTATCTGTTGTTACTGTAGATGTACCGGGGCGGATTGCCACTGCACCATTCACATCAAGAGTAGTGTTCGGTGCACCTGTAGTTCCAACACCAACGTTTCCATTTGCATCAATTCTCATGCGCTCGTTTGCACCGCTTGCACCGGTGTAGAACCGTATGTCTTGTGCTGTTGCATTCGTTGTGGCTATCGAGAGTGGTTGTGCATTTGTTGTACCAAGGAATGAACCGGTTGTACCGTTCCATGATGTTGACGGTGCATTACCCGATAAGTCCCATGATGTTGAGTTAGGACTTGCCCAGCTCATCACACCTGCTGTTGTTGCCGTCAGAACCTGACCGCTAACCGTTGGTGCTGTCGTAGGCAATGTATAGGTGATACTTGCTGTTTGTGTACCTGCCTGGAAATTAGTTGTGTACAGTGGTGCCAGACCGTTCGCACGCGCTGCAGCAATCTGTAGCTGTGATGATGTATTGTTCGAATTTGATATTAGCAGATTACCATTATTAATCTCTACAAGTTGCGTCGGTGCATTCGTCCCTATACCGATATTTCCACTTGCAGTGATGCGCATCCGCTCAACATTATTTGTCAGTATTGGCAGTGCATGATTGCTTTGTGTACCGAATGTCCGCTCACTTGTCACGGTGTTACCATCAAGCATCCATGCATTATTACCGATGAGGGTGGATTGATTAATCCAAGTTGCACCGTTGTTCGGACCTTGCGATATAAGCACCTGTCCTGTTGTACCCGGACCATTGTTTCCAACCGAGAGTTCACCCGTGATTGTGGCATGGTGCATGTACGTTCTGCGCGGGTTACCAGACGGGAGAATCGTGTTTCGCAGCGATGCCGGTGTGAGTGTGTCCACGGCACCAAGAAATACATCGCCTTGTGCCGTAATAGCAAAGTTGTTTGTTCCGCCTGTTGCCACAAAGTTGCCCGCGATATTCGTCGTTGATGCAGATTGCTTCGAAAACTGTGCTGCATACGATACCGTGTTCACACCGCTTACAACACCATTTGATATAACGGCAAGTCCTGCGAATTGATCTGCTGTCGAGTTATCGCGCACTTCCAATCGACCGAAGTTAGCCGATGATGGTGTCGGTCCTATTGCCACACGCTGATTATCCAGCACACGCATCGCTTCAGTGTTATTTGTGATAATCCGAATCGGAATGTTTGTTTGTGTTCCGAGTAGATTGGTTGTGCCGTCCACCAATCCCGTATTACCCGTAAGCGACCATGCCGTACTTCCCGCAAGTGAAGCTGCAGCCCGACGTTGTACAATTCCGTTCGGGTCAATGACTAATACGGTGTCCGTTGTATTTGTATTTTGAACACCCGTCATTTTCAGCGGGTCAGTGCCGTTCAATGTTAGAGCATTCGTTCCGGCAACTGTTCCGATTCCAACTGTTGCGTTGAAGTTTGCATTGTTGCCGTAGGTCTTCACACCATTCACTGTTTGCGTACCTTCTGTCATTACAAAACTTGCGTTAGCACCTGCATTAGGAATCGTATAGCTGCGGTTTGCACCTTGTGCAGCACTAACAATTGTTGATGTATTCGACGCACCGTCGTTCACAACAAGCGAACCTGATTGCGTTGTACCGCCAAGGGTTAATGTGCCGGTGTTTGTTGCAAGAACAGTGTTGTTGCGTACCCAGCGTTGAAGAGTATTATCCCACCGGACAGTTTGATTATCAGCATTGCCGCTATCAAGTGCGGGCATCGTTGTCGAGATGGTAATTGCACCTGCTGTATTTGCAATGCTGATGTTATTGCCGGCGGTGAGAGTAGCCGCTTGTGGAGCAGCTCCAGTTGAGCCGATAAGCAGTTGTCCATTGGTCAAAGCCGGTGCTTCGGTGATGGTGCTGTTGATTGATACGAGAATTCGATTGTTCGTAAGAGTACTCAACCGTAATGTTCTTGCTGCAAGCGAGTCACCTGTTATCGTGCCACTGTTGTTGATTGTTGTTGAACTGATGTTCGTGATGTTCCCTGCTCGACCGCTTAACGAGTCGGCACGTAGTGTCTCGGCAACACGAACCGTTCTCGCATTTATCGAATCAACATCAATGTTACCATTGACCTTGAACTTGTTCGCAAACAGTGAGTCCGTCCAGATTGTCTGACTGTTGCGAATCTGACGGCTCGCAATCGAGTCAGCCCACACATCATTCAGGTTCGCATCACCTGTTGCGCGGAGCTTGTTCGTCAGGATTGAATCCGTTGCTGTCAGCGTTGCCGTGCTGATGTTCTGCGTGTTGCTGATTGCACGTGTGCGGAGTGAATCACCGGTGATTGTGCCACTGTTGTTGATTGTTGTTGAGTTCAGGGTTGTGCTGTTCGTTGTCGTTGAGTTCATCGTTGTGATGTTACCTGCCCGACTGCTGAGTGAGTCAGCGCGAAGTGTCTGTTGGACAGTTACAGTGCGTGCGTTAATCGAATCAACATCAATGTTGCCATTGACCTTGAACTTATTGGCAAAGAGTGAGTCCGTCCAGATTGTCTGACTGTTGCGGATTTGACGGCTCGCAATCGAGTCAGCCCACACATCATTCAAGTTCGCATCACCTGTTGCACGCAGCTTGTTTGTGAGAACGCTGTCTGTCGCATTCATTGTAGCGGTGCTGATATTCTGCGTGTTGCTGATTGCACGTGTGCGGAGTGAGTCACTTGTTATCGTGCCACTGTTGTTGATTGTTGTTGAGTTCAGGGTTGTGCTGTTTGTGGTCGTTGAGTTCATCGTTGTGATGTTCCCTGCTCGACCGCTGAGAGAATCGGTTCTTATGATACCACTATTGTTGATAGTGCGCGAACTGATCGAGTCGGAACGAAGTGTCGTGTTGGTAATATTGGTAATCCGACCGTCTGTGAAATTGAGCGTGTTGCCGCCGAGTTTATTCACAAACAGCGTGTCAGCACTCATCTGTGAATTCACTTTCAGTGTATCAATCTCTCCCTTTACCGCTTTGAATGTGTTAAGCGTCGTATTACCTTGTACCGTGAGGTTGTTCGTGATGTTCACATTCGCAGCACGGAGCGAGTCAGTTACATTGATAGTACGGGTACTGATGTTGTTACTGTTGTTAATGTTTGTGGAATTGAGTGTGTTTGTATTTGTTGTTGTGAATGTTGCCGTGTTACCGCCGAGCTTGTTGATGTTTGCCGAGTCGGTGACATTCAAGCGTGAGGTTGTTATAGTGCCGGAGTTGTTGATATTCGTTGTGTTGAGCATGCCAACCTTGAGATTCGGAATCGAGTCAGTCCAAACAGGTGTGTTGGTTGCACCTTGCGAGACGAGGACGTTACCTGCATTGCCGCCGTTGCCGCCTGCACGTAAAGGTGCTTGTGGACCGTTCAGCGTTACGCCACCTGTTGTTGTCACCCCACCCACGATGGCAGTGCCGGATGTTGTGATATTGCCATTCGCATCTGCACGTAAGTTCACGTTCTCAACCCAGCGACCAGCCGCAGAATCATAGCGCAATGTTGTGTTGTTTTGTGTACCGTTGCCAACTTGGGCACTTGTGGATGACACAGTAATCGAGCCGGGTGCATTGGTAATCGAAATACCTGTGCCCGGACGGAGTGTATCAAGCGTGAAGCCGCTTCCGTTACCGATTGGTATTTGCCCGTTGCGTGCAGTGGATGAGTTCACACCCGTACCGCCCTTGCTCGGCGGAAGCACTCCGCCCACTTCGGCTGTCGCCAAATCAACAGAATCGGATGTAGATCCCGCACCGATGAATTTATTTGCTGTGATTGTTCCCGTTCCGGTTGGCGAGAGAGTTGAGCCGTTGCCAACTTGCAGATTCTGCCCGCTGTTCACACCGGTCTTCAGTGAGTCGAATGGAACTCCGCCTTGGATAAACCGCGCCTTGAGCGTATCTGTAATCACCGTTCGTGCATTTACGGTATTATTCACCGTCAGATTTACACCAATCGTCGCGTTGTTCGTTACGTTCAGGTTGGTTGAATTGAGATTGGTGATATTACCGCCACGCACATTGATGCTGTCACCCTCGTAGATGTTGGCACGGATGCGGTTGGTGGTGATATTGGTAGATGTAAGATTAGTGATAAGAAGGGAATCCACTGTCTTTGTCCAGCGCGGCGATGTATTCGCACCACCACTCATCAGCAGGTCGCCGTTCAGTCCGGCATTACCATTAATTTTCAAGAATGCAACAGCTGCTGCAAGATTGATTTCCGGTGCTGTAATGCGACCGAGGGAATCCACCTGAAACTGTGATTGCGAACCGACGCTAAAGAGTGCAAGCGGATTGGTTGTTCCCACACCGATCCTACCATTAGCCAATATTCTCATTCGCTCAATGGCATTCGTCTTAAAGACGAGCGATTGTGCGTCAGTAGTACCGAGATAGTTCGTTGTAGGATTTATTCCACTATTCCCCGTCAGCGACCAGTCGCCGCCCGACGGTTGACCGGAATTCAGAAACGCCGCCCATACAGGGGCAGTCGTTGTTCCAACATTCATTTCAATACGGTTTGCGGTCGTGTTAAATATCAACAGACCTTTTGCGGGTAGCAGTATTGCATCGCGTTGCACTTGGGTCATCCGCGGGAACAGCACGCCTTTTGGTCTTGTAAGCGATTGAATGCTGATATCAAGCACGGCGGAGGTGTCCGGTGCATTTGTGCCGATACCGACATTCTCGTCGGCAAGAATTGGCACGGTGCAGAGTATTGCAACGAGGCATAACCGGACAAACGTACGGTATATGCGTTCTGTTATCGCCGCAGAGTTGCCGGATAGTGATTGGCAAACGTGAACGGTATGTATGTTGGATGTGTAGCGCATAGCTGACTTCCGTGTCGTTAGGTCAGAAAAACCTGTGGTCAACCGTTTCGGAGTGGTGTTGTAACGCATACACACCAACACCCGAATACGGAGTTTGCCCCTATTATCGGTTAATACAGTTGGTTTCTTAATTTATTTCCGTTGTCAGCCGTATAAATACAGCATGCCGTCCGGTATGCCAACCGAAATCCGAGAGCATTCAATGCGGAGTCGGCAATGATTGTGCCATCTGCTTTTATATTACGGTGGGTGCGTGTGTGGAATACGAAGAGTTGATAAGCAGAATACTGCACATTCTGCAAACGCAAAAAAGTTATGATACCGTAAAATCAATTTGGCTGCGTAAGGGACATATCTAATTTTGCTGTGTTGACCACAACGCCCGTGGCGGAAACTCTGTCTGCGGCATCCGGTAGTAGCGATCTTTGCTCAATCCCTACTATACTTGCTCTCATATCCGTACCAATCTATTCAGTTACCTCGCATGCTGACGATGAATAGCAACATGCGTTGTTGCAAATAGTGACAAATTTGGCTTGGCTATTGGCAAGCCATCACCCCATGCTTCGGATAATTGCGTACATCTCTATGGAACTTGCAGAATCATTACAAATACCTGCTATCACAGATACGGCACATACTCCGGCAACGGTTAGAGAATTACATATCGGTGGCTCGGTACAGCAAGCATTAGCTGCATCACAGGAACTGCTTGAGAATGCCCGTATGCAACAAAATGCGGCATATCTTTGCGAATGTATGTTGTTACATGCACATTCATTACGGATGTGCCAATCTTATCAGGAAGCAATCAACTTAAATTCTGAGGTTGTCACCTTAGCACATCAGACCCATAATACGGATGCGGCTGTCCTTGCATCTGTAAACAACCTTTACATCCAATCCTTTTTAAATTTCCACCCATCCGTTTTGAATAATATACTCGGATTTGCCGAGTATATCAGTTCTGTAAGTCCGTACACTCAGATTATCTATCATTTGTCGGCGGGTCACTGCTACGGCATTTTGAGTAATTATAGTCATGCTCTCAAGCATTTTCACGAAGCATTAGAGATTGCACAGAGAACCGCGTATCCCGATTTGCTTGCACGGTGCTTGTCAAACTTGGGACTGACGTATTTTCATTCAGGCGATTACCGCCGCTGCATTCAATATTGCGAAGAGGCATTGCGCAGTACAGACAAAGCATTACCTTTAAACCGCGCCAACACATATATGCTTATGACGGATGCATATACTGAATTGCTTGAGTTACCTATGGCGACCGAGTGTTCGGACAAGTGCATGGAATATGTGGAAGTACTTCAATCGCCTGCACAGTTTGCAGCAATCGCTGCACGAAAGTCACTCATCTATTTTCATCAAAAGAAATACGACGAGTGTTTCATACTTCTTGACAGTAATAAAGACCTACTCTATACCACCGCTTCTGCCACTATGCAACGCGACTATCTTTTGCACATGGCAAAATTATTTTCGCAGCAGGATTGGCATCGTCACAACCTTGATAAAGCGTACACTCTAATTAGGGAATGTATCGATATATGCTCGACGATGAATCAACATGCCGACGATGTGTACAACTATTCCCGTGCAATGGATGTGCTTGGGACAATAGAAGAAAAGCGCGGGAATTACCAAGAGGCATTACGTATTGTACGCGAGGTAACCGACTTACACGTCAAGGAAATCAATAATGTAGCACACCAGCGAACCGATGCGATGGCTTCGATGCATGAACTGGAGATTAAACGGCGCGAGGTTCAATTGGCAAAAGAAAAAGGTTTGGAGCTTGAAGCATTGAACAGTCGGCTTACCGAACAAGCGGCACTGCTTGAGTTCCAGCAAAAAGAGATTGAGCAGTATAACCGCGAGATTCTGAAAGCAAATCTAGAACTTCAGCGGAGCTATGAGCAAAAACGCGAGATTGTTGCTATTGCGGCGCATCAACTAAAATCACCGCTTGTTGCTATAAAATACGGTGCCGACCATGCCAACCTTCTTAGCACACAAGAGGATGTGCGCGATCTTGTGAAAGGCATCAGTACACAAAGTTCCAACCTTATCGAAACCGTGAACCGGTTTATCACTATCAGCAGTATTGGTGATAAAAGCTCTGTTGCTGCTACGGAAGTTGATGTACGCAGTGTAATGAATTCAATCATTGACCAATACACACCGCAGTCGCAAAAGAAGAATGTTACAGTACATTCGCACTGTACATCACCAACCTTGATTGTGAACACCGATGAATTTGCACTGACACAAATCATTGACAACCTGCTGTCTAACGCTGTCAAATACTCGCCGCAGAATGGCAGAATTGAAATTCAGTGCGGTATCAGTTCCGCTAACCCGCCGGAAGTGCCACACTACTATTTTTCCATCCGAAACTTCGGCTCGGTGTTATCGTCCGACGACCAGAAGCACCTGTTCGAGAAATACCGCGTACTTGGCAATGCCACTGGATCTGACGAGAGTTCGAGTGGTTTGGGACTTTCGATTGTCAAGCAATTCGTTCTTGCGCTTGGCGGGCAGATTCATGTTACATCAAGCAGCGAGACGGGAACGGAATTTAAAGTGACTGTACCGTTACACGAATAGCAACCATAACATTCCACGGCATCACACCTGGACTTTAATCGCCTCGCGGTAGAGGTCAAGCCCCTTGTTGCGGAGTTCCATCAGCAGTTGGAAACCGGTCTTCGCTTTTTCGGCGGCAATCATCACATCGTGCATGTCCACCGCCTCGCCTTTGATGAACCGCTCGCTCAGGTTCGCACTTTGTTTTTGCATACTGTTCACATCACCCACAAAACTTTCTAATGTATCGGCAAAGGTTGCTCCGTCGGGTGTTGTTTCCTTTTGCTGCGGTACCGATTGCTGAACCGGATATTGTGGCGCACTGCGCTGTTGGATGAGATCACTGATATTCATATAAATATTCGGTTAGTTATGTGGATTCTATGAGTTGATGAGCTGTGTGTTGATTAACTGTTACAATATCACTCTTAGCCGCAATGGTCGAAGAGCGTGCCTTTGGGTTGCGTCATCCGTTCCACGTTTCCGCGCCGCGTGAACACCGTGGACATTATACCGTTATCTGCTTCCGCTCCGCCATCCGGTTGTGCCGGAGTGCGTTGCCCTGAGGTTTGCGCCCCAGTGTGTGCAGCCGGATTCTTTTGATGCTGAACGTGCTGCGCCGTGCTGATATGTTCGGCGGCACGGTATGCCATTGTTGCGTGTATTCTCACGGATGCTCCTTATACCGGCGTTATATGTCCATTGTGTCACGCGCCATGTTCTTGGCTGCGCTCAATACGCCTGTGTTCGCCTCGAATGCCCGCTGTGCCGAAATCATCTCGACCATTTCAGTCACCACGTTCACGTTAGGCATGCTGACATATCCCTGCGGATTTGCATCGGGATGCGTTGGGTCGTACATCAAGCGTGGAGGCGAGTTATCGGCGATCGTGGCGGTTTTCAGTGTCGTCGAATCCGGTGCTTTGATATTCTCGCCACCGGTGGTATGACCGCGTTCCGTTGCGCTCATTTGCATTGTAAAATCCAGGATATTCTCGAACGGCGGCTTTTTACTACGAACAACGACAACTTCGCGCTTATATACTTCGCCCTTATCATCACGTGTTGTGTTTGCATTGGCGATATTCTTTGCCACGGCACTGAGCCGCTGCCGCTGAACGCTCAGTCCTTCGCCGCTGAATGCAAATGATGAGAAGATATTTTCCATGATTTATCCTTGATACTGATTAGTGATATGTACGATTACTGTTCTGTGCGTTTATGATTATTGTGCCGTTCCGCGAATAGCGGATTGCAAGCCGGAGAAATACCGTTGCGTAAGACGCGATGCCAGACGGAAGCGGATTTGGTTCTGCGCCAATTCGCTCATTTCCCTATCCACATTCACATGCGATTCGCCTGAGAAATACACTTCGGGTTTGGGAACGGGTGCATCCTCGCGTGCGGGGTCCACCTCGCCCGCGTTAGTTGCAGTACCCATCCGCAGATGACCGTCCTCGCTTTTCAATCCGCGCATGGCAAGCTCGTTTTGCGAAAACTCCTCTTCGAACCGCACACGTTCGGGACGGTATCCCGGTGTGGTGGCATTCGAGATATTTTTAGCAATCGTGCGCTGGCGAAGTGCATAGGCATCGAGTGCCTTGCCATACAGCGGCATGTTGCCCTTAAACAGATAATCTTTCACATCCATTGTGGTTGCTCCATTCCATGAGACAGAGTTTTATGAAGCAATGCTCAAGTATTATGCCACAGAGCCGATACACCGTGCGCGACGTATGGAGTTGATAGCAGCTTTTCGTAGTAGTTTTTTGGTGGACGGGACTTTGTTGTAGACAGGCATACACTTCAAAGAGAAATCTCATGGGCAAAGGAACTTTCCAATCTGCCATACCGTAGAACGTACCATTCCCTTACGAATGGGATATAGTAACGACGTTCAACAATCATAATGCTCCGTACTCTTTATATAACCCTCACCTGCTTTGCCCTCACCGCTTCATCTCCGCAGCCGCGCAGTGCGGCGGAGATTGGTGCTATTCCCGCGCCGCAAGGGTTTGTCCGTACAGCCGAAGCAGCCGCCTCGTTTGCAGGGTATATCCGCTCGCTTCCCCTCAGCGCCGACAACACGGTCTATCTCTACAACGGGCGTAAGAAAGATAATCAGGACGCACAATATGCAGTGGTAGAGATGGACATCGGCTCGCGCGATTTGCAGCAATGCGCCGATGCGGTGATGCGTATCCGCGCCGAATACCTCTACGCCCAGCGCAACTACGGTGCAATACGCTTTACCTTTACCAGCGGCGACCCCGCGCCCTTCCGCATGTGGATGAACGGCGAGCGTCCGGCTATTGTGCGCGGCAGGGCGGTCTGGCGCAAAACAGCAAAGCCCGACACCTCGTACCGGACATTCCGCGAGTACCTGACAACCGTCTTCCGCTTTTGTGGAACTGCATCATTAGAAAAAGAACTGATGCCTGTTTCCTCGCCACAAAACATCCGTATCGGTGATGTGATTATCAAAGGCGGCTTTCCGGGTCATGCCGTGCTTGTGGTGGATAAGGCAGTGCGACCAAGCGACAATGCCGTGATGGTGATGCTTGCCCAAAGCTATATGCCTGCACAAAGCATCCACGTCCTTCGCAATCCGGGCAACCGCGGTTCGCCGTGGTATGAAGTCCCCGTAGCGGGCGGCGCACTCATCACACCCGAATGGGCATTTGATTGGAGCAACCTGAAACGCTTCGATGAAAGGTGAATCCATCTGCCATTTTCCCTTGGCAAAAAAAACAGTAGGATTTTTGGATTGCGTGGTGTAAGTTACCGTTCAAATGAGGTTCGGCTTGGTGCAACATATGTGGAAATCGGCTTGACCCCGCGTAGATGCAGGTGCGCAACAGTATCGCGCAGTGCTTCACAATACCAACACAGGGAAGAAATCATATACAGGTACGAAATACAAGTAACAGAGTTTTTTGTTTGGGGAGATTGATGTTATGTCTCGTAGTGTAAATAAAGTTATTCTTATGGGCAACGTGGGACGTGCCCCGGAAATGAAATTCACAGCGCAGGGAGTTCCTGTTGCCACGTTTCGCATGGCGACGACTGAGTTCTGGCGCGACCGCGACGGGCAGTTGCAGGAACACACCGAGTGGCATACGATAGTGGCGTGGCGCAGTTTAGCGGACATCGTCCAAAAAATCCTTCAGCGCGGTTCGCGCGTGTATCTGGAAGGAAAATTACAAACACGGATTTTTGAAGACCAAAACGGTACGCGGAAGTATTTCACCGAAGTTGTTGCCGAAGAACTCATTGTTCTCGATGGCAGGCGCGACGATGATACGGGATATGATGCCCGTGATTCGGGCGGCTTCAGACCTCCGTCTGCCGACCCCGTCGAACCACCACCGTCGGAGAATGACATCCCGTTCTAAACCGGTATCGGTACTGAGGTATTTTAAGTCAAGCCGTTTGTGCATCTGTACGGACGGCTTTGCTTTTTCTTGGGAGTACGTTCCCATACACTGTACGTGTCAGCGTATCTTCCTGATAACACCGCGTACAACACCAAGTACTGCAAGAGAAGTATCGTTTTTCGTGAAACGGATTTTGGGATACCCTTTTGTTGTGGCAGAAAGCTCATAGTCCTTTCCACTTTTGTCGGCTACCCGCAAGAGCGTCCTGTCGTGCATCAGAAGGAGAATCACCTCGCCCGCAGCCGGTGCGGCGGCTTGCTGGATAATCACAACATCGCCCTCGGTAATACCGCTGCCGCTCATGGCATTGTCGGGAACTATTGCAGCAAAAAACTGCTGTTTCGGCGCAATCCCAAAAAATGCAGCATCAACCGCTATCTGACCTCGAGGCTGCATGAACACCGATACCGGATTCTCCACCATTCCCTCGCCGATGATGGTAAGTTGACGGGTTGCAGAAGACGCACTCGCTGCGCCGCCGTCGCGTTCCGCAGTTCCATCCTTGATAATAATACTCCTCGACGTTCCTTTGCCCGGTCGGGAGATATATCCTTTTACTTCCAGCGCTTTCAGGATTTCGTGGGCGGCATTGGTCGAGGCAAACCCGAACTCGGCGCAAATTTCCTTTATGCTTGGCGCATATCGTTTCTCGCGGATAAACGCCTTCAGGAAGTACATCACGTCGCTCTGCCGTTTGGTCAATCCTTTGTTATGTGTGGTTTTCATGGTATGGCTCGCTTCATGTTTATGTATTCCATGCAATATGCGCGACGATGACAGGTATCAGGGTAATCATACCATATCCTTGCCCGGATACTACAAACAAAAAACCCGCAACACGTGATGTATTGCGGGAATATG
>JAEUSO010000360.1 GCA_016788605.1 Candidatus Kapaibacterium sp.
TGCTGAACACGCGAACGGGCTTCTTCCAATGTGAAAAACTCTGTGTCGGTTGATGGGTCGGCGGGAATATCAAGGTCAAGTTGATGCTCATCCAACGCACGTTGTTTGAAATCATCTGCGCGTGTTTGATACTGGCTTTGCTTGAGTTCCATCTGGTGTACAGCCCGTTGCGCCGACTCAAGTGATATGCGCGTTTGGCGTATGAGTTCATCCGCAGCACTAAGTTCCTGACGGGCATTCACTGTACGCGCTTCGATACCCATGCGCGTGCTGCGTGCAGCAGTATATTCCGTATTGATTGCTGTAAATGTTTGTTGTAGTTCAACCAGCCGCGCTTCGATATCCTTGATGGAGATTTTCGATTCCTCGAACTCTTTCGACGAATTCTCCATCTTGTCTTCTAAAGAATGCTGCTGGTCAATCATCCGCTGTAATGCAGCTTCGGTGGAATCAAGATCGGCATTGACACGAACTGTAGCAATTTCATGCTGCCGCAATGCACTTTCCTTTTCGCTGAGTATTTGCTCGTGTTCACGCAATGTATTCATAAACACACCGAGTTCTTGCTGAGCGTTTGATTTGCGTTCGCGCAGTTCATCAAGTTCGCGGTTGATGCTATCATCCTCTTTGAGTGCGTCTGCATTCTCGGATGAAAGTTGTTGAATACGTTCAGTGAATTGATGTAACTGGTCTTGCAAGGTTTGCATCCGCAGTGTCAGTTGCCCTGCGCGTTGTTCCATTGCCGATTTCTCGCTTTCGGCTTTACGAAGTTCGTTGGTTAGCTGATGGAGGTCAATTGTGGCGCGTTCTTTTCGCAGAGAAGCGAGTGCTTCGTCGGCAGTGGTAATCTGCTCCGTGATAATCAGAATTTCATTCCGAAGTTGTTCCGCACGTTGTTGTTTGCCTACGCGCATTCCTTCGGAACTGCTGACAGAGCCGGCGCGAAGAATACCGCGTGAGTCCACCGTCTCACCGTCAAGAGTAATTGCTGCTTCTGCACCTTGGTTCACCACTGCCATTGCTGTTTCTAAATCGGAAACTATAAGAGTGTTACCAAGCAAACCGCGCAGTGCATATCGCAAAATTGTATCGGTTTCCAATAACTCACTGGCATAGCCAAGCACACCGAAGCCCGGACTGAACTCGGGTGGCGCAGGTAGTTCTGGAATCACATCGCGGCATAAAAACGCCGCCTTCCCTTTTGCATCGTTCTTCAACAATTCACGTGCTTGAAGTGCTGCATCAACAGTTTCGACAACAAAGTACGAGGCATACGAACCAAGTGCTGTTTCGATGGCAATGGCGTATTCATCCGCAGATGTCACTGAATCGGCAAGTGTGCGTTTATCAGCAACACTCCAATGTGTTGATGCTGCAAGAAACTGGTTGCTGTCATTCGTTTCAACCAATGACTCTAAAAATTCAAGGGATGCACGTTTGTGGGATAAATCCTCACGGAGTTCCGATACCGTTTGAACTGTTTCGTCAATAATATGCGAGAGTTTCTCTGTGCGCTCGCGCGATTCGTGCAGACGTCGCTCTGCAGCTACAACTGCATCGGCGACTACACGTTGCGACTGTATGGTACGTTTGTGTTGATCTTCCAGTTCAGTGAATTGCAGTTTTGTTTGTTCGGCATTACGTGCCAATATCTGGCTTTGCTGATGCAATGAATCTACCGCACGTCGGATTCTATCACGACCGGAGAGCAAAAACTGAGTTCGGCTGTCTATGGCAAGAACCGGCTCGCTCGCAATCCGTGAGCGTTCACGCAACTCTTGTACTGCGGTAAGTGCTATATCGCGATTGATTCTGTACTCTTGAAGTCCGGCATCTGCAACCTCTTGTTTTTCCAATAGCTCCTCAATCTCGCCTTGAGCGCGCAGTATCTCATCTTTGAGTTGCTGCAACTGACGCTTCGTATCCACTTGGTCTTGCCGCGCCCGTTCGCTGTTACGCTTCATTGACTCAAGCCGCTCTTGTGTGACGGCAAGATCTTGCTGTGCAATCGAAACGCGGGTGCTTGCCTGACGCTCTTGTTCCTGCGATGCTGCAAGTTCGGACTCCAGTGCGCGGTCACGCTCTTCAATTGAAGCGCGTTCTTGTTCTGCTTGCGTTAGTTTATTCTCCAGCGCTGTTCGCTCTTCAAGGGCGGCTTCAATATCAATAGCCACCGAACGGAGATTATCAAGCGTATCAGCATACTCACGACGGAAGAGGTCGTGTTCTAACTGTTTGAGCTTGTCAGCGATTTCAGAATAGGATTTTGCTTTTTCAGCTTGACGCGAAAGTGAGCCGACCATCTTTTGTACTTCGCGGATAATATCCTGTACCCTGTCCAAGTCCTGTTGAGTTGCAGCTAAACGGCGTAACGTTTCCTTACGACGCTGCTTATACTTCACAACGCCAGCCGCTTCTTCAAAAAGATGTCTGCGGTCGTCCGACTTCTCGCTCAAAATTTGTTCAATCATTTTTAACTCAATGACTGAATAAGCTCCGGCACCCATTCCAGTATCCATGAAAAGGTCTGCGATGTCGCGCAACCGGCATGGTGTCTTGTTTATCATGTACGTGCTTTCGCCGTCGCGGAAGAGCCGCCGCGTAAGTACAACTTGCGAGTATTCAGTTGGCAGGATATGCTTGTTATTCTCAATTGTCAGGGAAACTTCCGCCATACCAAGCGGTTTGCGCGAGCGCGTTCCATTGAAGATAACCTGTTCCATTCCGTCCGAGCGAAGCACTGACGCTTTTTGCTCGCCAATCACCCAGCGGATTGCATCAACGATATTGGTCTTGCCACTGCCATTCGGTCCGACAATAGCAGTCAGTCCGTCGGTAAAGTGCAGCGCGGTCTTGTTGTAGAATGTCTTAAAGCCGTGTATTTCAAGTTTGGAGAGATACATCCTTTTACGTCGTCCAAAATGATAAAGTGTATGGTTGAGTGC
>JAEUSO010000361.1 GCA_016788605.1 Candidatus Kapaibacterium sp.
CCGACACCAACACCGAAATACACTTCGCTAAGCGTCGCTGTTTCGTGCGAGTCGGGGTTGATTGCAACCGGCACTCTGCGCGATGAAGCGTAGGCGTGATACGATTGGTCGAGATCCAAACGGTATGGGTTTGCATTCAGTTCGATTGCCGTACCGCTTTCCGCCGCCGCATCAATAATGCGTTCCACATCGCAGGCATACCCTTCGCGGGCGAGCAGCAGCCGTCCGGTGGGATGCCCGAGTATAGTGGTGTATGGATTACGTACTGCGGTAATGATACGTTCTGTTTGCTGTTCGTACGGCAGTTTGAACGCCGAGTGAACCGATGCCACAACCATATCGAACAACGAGAGAATGTCATCGGGGTAATCGAGCGAACCGTCGCTCAAAATGTCGCTCTCAATGCCTTTCAGGATTCGTATTCCCAAACCCTCGCTGTTGAGTGTATCAATTTCGTCGTGTTGGGCAAGCACACGCTCAATACTCATTCCGTTTGCATACACTGCTGTGCGCGAGTGGTCACAAAACGCTATATACTCGAAACCAAGTTCCTTTGCGGCAAGAGCCATTGCGCGTACTGAATGAATGCCGTCGCTCCATGTGGTATGGATGTGCAACATGCCGCGCAACATCCTACCGTCAATTAAATCCGGCAGCGGTGACGACACAACCTTATCGAGTATCTCTGCGCCCTCGCGCAGTTGGTAGGGTATTGCAGAGCGAATCCCAAGTGCGGAGTGGATGGATTCTTCTGTTGCATCCGGCGGAAGTTCGCCAACACGCTGTTGGATTGCTGTGCGAAGTTCATCGTCGCATGATTGAAGGAAAAACGTACGTTCAAACTCTTGCAAGGTTGTGCAGTGAATAAATACAGTTGCACCCAAATGGATTATCAGCCATATGTTACCGCTGCCGGTTGCATCGCTCCAGCACTCTTGAATTGAAGTTCCTGTGCAATCGGCGACAATATCAATCCGCTCGATAACCGGAGTCGAGCGAAGTAGCGAACCGGCTATCTCGGCACGCGATGCTGAACACTGCTCACGAAGAATGGTGCAGACATCATTGGCAATTGCCGTGGCTTTATGCAGATGGAATTTGCCTTGTGCGGCATTCCAAACGGCGATGGCGGCAAGGATTGCATCCTGTGTTTTCGTACCAAATCCCTTCAACTCGAGCAAACGGTTTTCCTTACAGGCATATTCCAATTCACCGATGCTCGCTATTCCCAAATGCTCATACAATGCGCGTGCTTTCTTGCCACCCACGCCGCGCAGCTCAGTCAGTTGCAATACTCCGTCGGGTACTGCGGCGCGTAACTCCGTATGTTCTGCAATGCTGCCGTGTTCGGCGTACTCGCGTATGATGGCAGCCATGCCTTTGCCAATGCCCGGCAGAGTACCGAGAGTTCCGTCGTTCAGTGCGGCATGAATGTCCGTCTCGGTTTTTTCGAGTGCCCGCGCACCCGCTTGTAATGCACGAATCTTAAATTCGTTCATGCCGAGTATTTCCATGAGCAATGCCATTTCTTCCACAATGGCAGCAAGGGTGTGTTTGTTAAAATCCATAATCACGAAATATGCGTTCTACCTTTATCTGCTGCCGCTCATGCTGTTGCATAGTATCGTTTGCGGCGTTGCAAAGTACGGAATTGCAGGAAAGCGAATGGCGGAATGAATTGCGTCCGCTATTTTGGTAACGGATGCACGAAAGAAAATTACCGAACAGAAAATTCAACGCAGCCGCATCCGTCGTAGTGCCCGACACCACATGACCACAAACAGCTACATTTATATGAACCAGTACATTGTAGAATTTGAATTGCACAACTCGTTCACCGAACAGTTTATGTCGCTTATTCCAGAACAGCGCACCAAAGTCAGCGAACTGATGCGCTCCGGTCGTCTGCTTAATTACGCTCTCTCAGCCGACCGCACAAAGCTGTGGGCATTCTTTGTTGCATCAAGCGAAAGCGAAGTTATGGAGCTTATCTCAACGTTCCCGCTCATCCACTACATGACACCCGTTGTGCGCGAACTCATGTTCCATGAAAATGTGATGATGCAGTTTCCGGTGATGTCGTTGAACTGACGGCGAGTAGTGAACGGAAAGCACATCGCACAGCCGCACTCAGCGGCAGTGAACACTGGTCTTGACGTATTTATTCTTCCTTAAGGCAGACGTGGAATCACCGTAACACCAAGCAACTCGACGCGGGGCGAGTAGTACCCCTCGCGCACAGGTTGCTCTTTCATCAAATCGGTACTCAAGTATTTCTTATTACAATCGCAGAAGATGGTGGCAACCGTTGCATCCGGCTCCAGCGTTTCGAGTGCTTTCAATGCGCCGATGAAATTCGCACCGGACGATATGCCGACGGCAAGACCGAGAGACGCGCTGATTTTCTGCGCCATCATAATAGCATCGCCGTCGCTGACGCTGATAACAGGGTCAAGCGAGGATAAATCAACAATGGCAGGGATAAACTCATCGCTGATACCTTGAATCCGGTGGCTGCCAACTTTGTATCCGGTGGTCAGTGTGGGCGATTCCGCAGGTTCGAGCGGATGGATGCGGACATCGGGATTCACGCGGCGCAATGTGCGGGCGACACCCATAACTGTTCCGCCTGTTCCCACTCCGGCAACGAACGCATCAGGTGTTTTTCCAACCGAGGCGAGTTGCGATGCAATCTCAACGCCGGTTGTCAGTTCATGCGCCTCGATATTGTGTTCGTTGGTGAATTGGCATGGCAGAAACACGTTTCCGTTCTCTGCTGCGAACTGCTCCGCCATTGCTATGCTGCCCAAGAATCCGCCGTCTTCCTTGCTGACCAAATGGATGGTTGCGCCAAGTGCACGGATGACATCCACACGCTCGCGGCTGAGCCAGTTGGGCATGTATATCTGGGTGTCGTGA
>JAEUSO010000362.1 GCA_016788605.1 Candidatus Kapaibacterium sp.
TTGGGCTTTCTGTCTGAACCGCTTGGTGGCAGCCCATACATGTACTTGTTGAAGGGACAGGCGAATGTGCCGATGTCTCCACGCCGGTATGGCAATACTGGCAACTTACACCCAACTCGCCTGCATGGAGTTTATGCGAGAACGGCACCGGTTGCTCCGGTCGGTAACCCACGTCGGTTACACGGTTTTGCATCCCGAAGAATGCAATCGAGACGAGGACAAACGCACCCGCCGCGCCTGCCAGCGCACCCATCTTAATTTTTATGTCTGTGCTTTTGCCAAACATACTGTTACCCTTGATAATGGTTTAATTTCTTACAGATTGAATCATTGTGTTATGCTTGCGAACCTTCATAGTAATCAGGAACGCACCTGCGGCGAAAACGCCGAAAATCATACACAACATAAAAAGAACACTCATTGAATAACTGTCACCGATTGCTGCCTGAGCACTTCCCGCATCGAACCCGTCCTTGCAATTAGGGCATGATAGCATTTGTGTACATGCTGTAGCGGTGATGATGGCGCAATATGTGACTAAACGTTTCACGTCGTTATTGAATCAGTTTTTGAATATCGAGGCGCAGTTGCCTGACCTTCGATGAATCCATGCTGTCATAGTATCCGCGTATGTTCTGCTCTTTATCTATCAACACAAAGCGCGGGCTGTGTGCCGACGGTTCAACGGGGTCGCTAAGCAGAAACCCCTTTACCGAGAGTGAGCGTACCGAATCAATCGGCATCCGCAGCATATACCACACATCGGAGCCGGGAGCGATTCCATACGTTGCAGCATAGGCAGTCAGTGCTTCGCGTGTATCGTTATCAGGATCAACAGATACCGAAACAAACCGCACACCTTTGGGTGAGTATTCATTCTGCAATGCTGATTGATGTCCGTTCATCACGGGGCAAACACCGCCGCACGTTGTGAACATAAACGATGCAATCCAGACCGACCCTTTCAACGACGTACTCGTAAAAGTCCGTCCGTCAAAGTTCTCGCCGGAGAATTGCGGTGCTGATTTCACAACAGGCAGATCAGAACTTGCATGCTTGTTAGTTTCAGTTTTATCGCACGAGAGAAATACGCTACTACAAAGAACAGACAGAGCCAATGCCAACCAGGCGGATTGCTTCATCGGATGATAGCTATGGGTGGTTGAAATTTTCGAGTTGGGTTAAGGCAAACACCATCACGAAAAAGAGAAACACCGGTATAAACACAAACGCCCGAAGGTACTTGTGGTCGAATTTCAGGTGCATAAATATCTGCATCACTTTGAACACCTTGAACGTGGCGATTGCCAAACCAAGGATAAGATTGATATACACTCCAGCCATGCCATGAAGCGGTTGAACTTCTGCAGCGGCAACAGTAATAACTGTCATCACTAAAAGGATGGTGAATACTTTCCAGTATTCTTTCATCATCACTTCTTCCGGCGGGTGCGAGTGCGCGTGGTTATGTGCCATAAGGAGTTAAACTAGTTAGGTGTCTACATCGTTGGGAATAGCAGATACAGCGCCGGGAAGAGGAATATCCATACCAAGTCCACAAAGTGCCAGTACAGACCGAGAACCTCGACGCGGGTAGCGTTGTGATAGCCCTTTTTGGTGAACGAGCGGAAGAACATCCAGCCCATCGGAATCATGCCGCCGATAACGTGCATAGCGTGAAATCCGGTCATCAAAAAGTAAAATGCAAAAAAGATGTTCGTGCTTGGTAGAATCGGGTGCGGATGACCGTTTTCCATGTGACCGAACTTCGCGCTGTATTCAAAGTATTTTACAACAAGGAATCCGCAGGCGCAAAGAATCGTCAAACCCATGAAGAGTTGGAATTTGCCTTTATCTTTCTTCTCCAAATTCATAATCGAAAGTGCCATCGTGAACGAGCTTCCGATAAGGAAGAACGTATTCAGCATGGCGAGCTTCCAGTTCAATTCGTGTGAAGAATGAGTGAAGATGTCAATATTCGACTGGCGCAACACAATGAACGCGCCGAAGAAGCCGGAGAAGAACATAATCTCCGAAGCAAGGAACGCCCACATAACTAACTTTCCGTGCGGAATGCCAGTGCGGGGTTCGTGGGATAAATCAAGTGCTAATGACATAGGTAAATTCCGTTGATGGATTATCAAACTTTATCGAGAAACATCAGGAGAAAAATCCCCATCAGATAAATGTACGACGATATCAGCATTTTGCGAGCTGATGTTGTTGTGCAATCTTTTATACAATTCAGAGCTGTGTACGCAAAGTATCCGCCAAGACACACACATCCTGCTGCAAACAGCCAACCGGTGACATCCAACATAGTAAGTGCTGCGGCACACGGTATCAAAAGCAAAGAATAAGCAAATGCGTGTTGTGCCGAGCGGACATTCCGCGAATGTGTGTCGTTCAGCAGTACAAATCCGCCGCGTTCGTAGTCGCCTCGATACATGATTGCCAATGCCAAGAAATGAGGCATTTGCCAAATAAACATGATACCGAACAGTACGAGTGCAGGCATATCTATCGCGTTCGTTACAGCAGTCCAACCACCCATCGCAGGCAATGCGCCGGGCAAGCCGCCTACCAACATTGCTGTCCACGTTTTCTTCTTCATCGGCGTATAAACGGCGACATAAGAGATATGCGTGAGTAATGCAAGCATAAGCGTCGTGATGTTGATCGTTGCTAACATTCCGGCACCGGCGACCGAACATAAAATCCCAAAGAGCAATGCTGCATTCGGCGAAACCAATCCCGAAGGTATCGGACGGTTCTTCGTGCGGTTCATCAGTGCGTCATCTGCGCGCTCTAGGTAATGATTGACGACACACGCGCCGCTGCTGATGAACACCGTACCGAACATCATTACGACAAAGTGGATGATATTCTGTACTTCAAGAAAATATCCTAACGAAG
>JAEUSO010000363.1 GCA_016788605.1 Candidatus Kapaibacterium sp.
CGATTGAGTGGAAGCGCGTGCATTATATTCCTGACTATGCACATTTCAACCATAGCCGCCACATCCGTGCGCAGATTGACTGTCAGTCATGTCACGGAAAAATTGAAGAGCAAGGCGTTGTGGCTCAAAACAAACCTCTTGCAATGGGTTGGTGTTTGGACTGCCATCGCAATCCTGAAAAGAACGTCGTTCCCGCCCGTCCAATATCCGGTATTTTCACCGGACAGATGCACGACACATCACCTATGATGACAAATGGCAAAGTGGACTCGAACAAAGTACGCGGTATGCTCTTTGCTTCATGGAATCCCGACTTAGTAAAGGGTGTTGATGCACGTGTCACACCGATTACCTCTCCTCAGTACGGTCAGTTTGAAACAAAAGAATTACCAAAACCGGACCCGTCATTGAAAAGCGTACCGCACCCTAAACTCCCGGGCTACGGACCTGAAAATTGCTCCGCTTGCCACCACTAATCAAGTTGCACTCTCAAAATCGCAAACAACACGAACAGAAGTATCATGTCGAAATACGAATCATCCGAACAGACCTACTGGCGCAACCTCGACGAGTTAAATGGCACAACCCATGTTGATGCCAATCGTCAGGAGTTTAGCGAGGGCTATGATGCACCGCCAACATTCGAGAATCCTATCAGCCGCCGTTCGTTTATGGCGTTGCTCTCGGCTTCGATGGCTGTGACCGCTGCAGCATGCCGCCGCCCAGACCATAAGCTCGTACCATCGGTGAAGGGCGTTGAGTATATCACACCGGGTATCCCGAATTATTACAGCACAGTGTTCATGCACAAGAATGCTGCACAAGGGTTACTTGTGAAAGTTCGAGAAGGTCGCCCTGTGAAAGTGGAAGGCAACGATATGCACCCCGTAGCGGGTGGTAAATCGGGTGTGCTCACGCAAGCATCGCTCCTATCATTATATGACCCTGAACGGATTCGCCAAGCGGTTGTTGGTCGCATAGCAAACGACCCGAAGTCCGGTGGTTATTCAACACCGCTTAATGCTGTCGGTATTATTGCGAATGCTGTTAAAGAAGCACAAGTATCGGGTAGGCAAGTCCGTATTCTTCATGATGAGCATTGTTCGCCGTCGCTTGCGGCAATGATGGCTGATATTGAGGCAATGGCATCCAATGTCAAGTTTGTCACATTTCCATCCTTTGTTGCCGATGGCGCAGCCGAAGCAAATAAATCTGTCTTGGGTGTTGATGCGGAATTTGTTCCGAACCTCTCGAAAGCGGACGTTATCGTATCGGTGGACAGCGACCTGCTTGGCACCGACCGTAACTCGGTATGGCATACGCGCAACTTTGCAGCAATGCGGAAGCCCTCAAAGTCAAATGCTGTGATGAATAAACTCATTGCAGTTGAATCCCAGTACAGCTTGACAGGATCTAACGCCGACCAGCGTGTCCGTGTTGCTCCGAGTGAGTACGATGGATTTATGACATCGCTTTACAATGAAGTTGCTTCTGCAAAAGGCGGAACACAAATGAGCGGTGGTACGGCAAACACCGCTGCAAAAGACATCGCAGCGCAACTGATTAAAGCAGGCGAGCGTGGTGCAGTTTGTGTCGGATCGCATCTTTCGCCGTATGCCAACGGTTTGGGTATGGCGATTAATGCAATGCTCGGCTCGACGGGTGAAGGCAAGGTATTTGCACAAACACTGCCAATGAGCGGTGCGAAAACACCTGCATTAGAGCAACTTCGTAACGACTTGCGTTCCGGTTCTGTTGGTGCGGTTCTCTTCTGTGATGTTAATCCAGAAATTACAGCCGACCGCGATATGAAAAATTTGCTGTCGAGCGTTCCGAAACGGTATTCATATACATTGCTTGACGACGAGACGGCACTGACAACATCCATTAATATCCCAAGCACACATCAGTATGAATCATGGGGCGATGCAATCAGTTTTGACGGGACGCTCTCGATTCAACAGCCGCTTGTGGCTCCGCTCAACGAAGGTTCGCTCTCGCTTGGTGATATGTTGCTTGCGTTGGCAAAGTCGTTGAACCCAGAAGCGATGCCGGAAGTTAAAACATATTTCGATTATGTGAAATCGCGCTGGATGGCAGTTGCGGGTGGCGAAGACGGTTGGACGAAATCATTGCGTGATGGTGTGCTTTCCAGTACAGTTGCCGTTCCTGCAATGTCATTCAATCCGGGTGGAATTGCATCGCTCAAAAAAGCAAATGTCGGCAACGGTATGGCTGTGATGGTAATGCCAAGCTATGCGGTATATGACGGCGGCATCAACTCCAACAACGGTTGGTTACTCGAATGTCCCGACCCGCTGACCAAACATACGTGGGAAAACGTTGCATTGATGAGTCACACTACCGCCGATACCATTGGTGTGAAAACAAACGATGTGGTATTGGTTAAAGTTGGCGGCGATAGAGGTATTGAAATCCCTGTTCTCACGCAGCCCGGTATGGCTGATAATGTTATTGTCACAACACTTGGTTTTGGTCGCACAACAGGGAAAATTTCCGCTGGCTTCGGCTCGAATGCATACAGTATCCTCGGTACGAATGCTGCTGTCGGCTACTACGGCGCAACGGTTGAGAAAACAGAAAAGCGTAACGTGATTGCACGCACGCAAACATATTTCCACGCACAACACGAAAAAGAATGGAAGCCGGATGCATCGGAAGAAAGCAACCGCGCTATTGTCTTTGATGTAACGCTCGACGATGTGAAGAAAGGCGTTAATCTGAAGACAATGAAGTTTGACGGTGAAGAACAAAAGGACTCAAAGTTCAAAGTTCCCCTCAATATCGTAAGCGGATACGACTACAAAGGTCACCGCTGGGGAATGGTGATTGATATGTCGGCATGTACAGGTTGTAATGCT
>JAEUSO010000364.1 GCA_016788605.1 Candidatus Kapaibacterium sp.
GTCGGAGTTTGCAAAGGTTGCCACACTGCTGATGATTGGTCGTTTTGTAGAGGGCAAAGGTGTGAATGTACAAAACATTCGTGACCTTCGTTATGTTGTGGGTATTGTCATTCTACCTGTTCTGCTTATTCTCGGCGAGCCGGATACAGGAACTGCAACTGTATTTATGGCAATGCTTTTAGGTGTATTGCTTTGGGCGGGTGCGGATTTGTTCATGCTCTTTGTCATCGGCGTGCTGCCAGTTGTTGGTATCACAGCCATCTACGGAGTCATGTATGAAACCACAATACCAATTATCATTTGTATAACGGTGCTTGCACTTGTTGTCTTATACTTCCGGCGTGGCGTAGTGTTGTCTGCTGTTGTTGTTGCGGCATTCATAGCAATCGGTGTTGGCATCTCCCCGGTCTATAATAAATTGCCCGACCACCAGAAAAGCCGTATCAAAACATTTTTCGAGCCGGAGAAATACCCGAAGGACGAGGGCTATCACGTTATTCAATCAATGATGGCGGTTGGTAGCGGCGGGCTTACAGGTAAAGGGTTTCTGCACGGAACACAAACACAGTTGCGTTACATTCCTGAACAGTGGACTGACTTTATTTTTTGCGTACCCGGCGAAGAATTCGGATTCATCGGATCGGTGACGGTACTTGGTCTTCTTGCATTTTTGATTTTGCGGATATTGAGAATAGCACGATTCTGTCGTGACGAGTTTTCAACCGTTGTAGCATTCGGTTTTGCGTCTATATTACTATACCACACTTTCGTGAACATCGGTATGGCAATCGGCGTGTTTCCGGTAATGGGAATTCCGTTGCCATTTATGAGCAGTGGGGGTACTGCGCTTATCGTGAATATGTGTACTATGGGTATTCTTCTCAACTTTTACAGAGTGAAGCAGAAATCCTTACTTATGACATAATGAAAATTCGACGCATCGGGATATTCGGCGGCTCGTTCAACCCAATCCA
Organism: Candidatus Kapaibacterium sp.; assembly: GCA_016788605.1. Classification (GTDB taxonomy): domain Bacteria; phylum Bacteroidota; class Ignavibacteria; order Kapaibacteriales; family NICIL-2; genus JAEUSO01. The sequence goes on from JAEUSO010000364.1 coordinate 975, forward strand.
CACGGGACATTGCGTTATTGCAGATGGCTTTATCGAGCAATGCTCGTTAGATGTGTGCTACTTGATTCCTACCTACCATTCTCCTTTGAAATCAGCCGCACCCTCCATATCTCCGTTTCATCGTCTTGAGATGTGCAGGATCATCGCCCGAACGCACCCAAAGCTGAAAGTATGGGACGGCGAAATTCGCCGTAAAGGAAAATCATTTACCATTGATACTATTCATTGGTTTAACAAGAATTTTGAACATATTGAACTGTTTCTGTTGATTGGTCAGGATCAAGCCAACCTTTTCCGGCAATGGAAGGACTATCAGGAAATTCTGCGACAAGTGCGCCTCTGTGTCGTGCGTCGTGGCGATGAAGATTTGACTTTGCCAGATTTTAACGAAGTAGGAGGGCATCATGTTCCTCGTGTAGTATCAACTCCGCGCATTGATGTATCCTCAACAGCAATCAGGGAGGCGGTGCTCAACAAGCAAAGTGTGCGATATCATATTCACGACAAAGTATTGCGGTATATTCGCCGCCATACATTGTACACAAATCCAGTTTGCTGATGAAGAAGTACAGTACGTTGCTTTTCCTATTTCTTGTCGCCTTCGTCATGATGTTCCCGATGGCGTGGATGCTCCTTGTTTCACTGAAACAGAACCCAGAACAGTTTAATACGTTCAAGGACACTCTGCTTTCGCCTTTTACGTTTGCGAATTACACCGAAACGTTGGTCTCCGACGCATTCGACCGTTACTTTCTCAACTCAATACTTGTTGCAATAGCCGTCACATCAGGTAATGTTTTGTTCTGTTATTTAAGCGGATACGCGCTTGCCCGAAAAAATGTTTTTGGCTCAAAAATCATCATGGCATCCATACTAGGAGTGTTGATTATTCCGCAGCAAGTCATCATGATTCCACTCTACAGAATGATGGTTGAGTTCCATTGGATTAATTCGTATTTGGCGTTGATCGTGCCGTGGCTTGTTTCACCCTTTGGCATCTTCTTAGTTAAGCAGTTTATTGCAGGACTGCCGCAAGAAATCGAGTCGGCAGCACGGCTTGACGGGGCAAGCGAATGGTATGTTGTTTTCCGGATTGTGATGCCGCTCTGCAAGCCGGTACTGACTGTTCTCGCGATTTACATATTTATGGCGAACTGGAACTCCTTCCTCTACCCGTTTCTCTTTACGAATGATGCGGAATACCGCACCGTGCCAGTCGGGCTTGCGTTTTACATCGGCAAGCAATCTATTGACTGGGGTCATTTGATGGCGGGCGCAAGTATTTCTGCACTGCCTGTGTTGGTGGCATTCACATTGTTTCAACGTCAGATAATCAGTGGTCTGACCGCCGGAGCACTCAAGGAATAACTATGGGAACAACGTATACAGTAGCTGTCCTGACGATCGGCGATGAGATATGCATCGGGCAAATCGTGAATACGAATGCCGCGTGGTTAGCATCGAAGGTTGCTACGTTAGGCGGCGACGTTACGGCACATTCTTCTATTGGTGATAACCGTGAACAGATGTTGGCTGAACTAACCCGATTACAGAAATCAGCAGATGCAGTATTGATAACAGGAGGGCTTGGACCCACTCATGATGATATTACGAAGAGTGTCCTCTGCGAATACTTCAATGATACCCTTGTCGAAGATAAAGGAACTATAGAAAACCTAACAGACCTCTTTGAAAAACGTGGTCGCATTTTAACCGAACGCAACCGTGCTCAAGCATTGCGCCCGTCACAATCAACAGCACTACTCAACCCACGAGGAACTGCGCCCGGACTACTCTTCAATCAAAATGGCAAACTTCTCGTAGCCATGCCGGGCGTTCCAATGGAAATGAAAGGAATCATGACCGAGCATGTCCTTCCTCTCATATCAGAAACTATTGCTTTGG
>JAEUSO010000365.1 GCA_016788605.1 Candidatus Kapaibacterium sp.
AACGTGGTTTTGGGATGGACGCGCCCTCAGCTTGGAAGAGCAAATACTTGCCGCCATGACATCGCCGATTGAGATGTACGCCGATACGTCGGTGGTCATATCGCGCCTCAACAACGACACGCTCCTGCAAGGAAAATTCCGAACTGCGTTCACACAATCAACAACACCAAACATGCGCGACGGAGTAAAAGCAATCGCAGCATTCTGCCGATCTCTCCTTTCTGGAAATTCGCGCTACGACAAATTTACACGAGGTGATTCATCGGCTTTGAATGATGCGGAGAAACGCGGATTGGCACTCTTCAACAGCAGCCGGACGCAATGCTCAAGTTGTCACAGCGGTTTCAATTATACTGACAACCAGTATCACAGCTTGGGATTGCACACCCATTACTACGACGAAGGTCGCTTTTATGCTACGAAGCGGGAGCAAGATGTCGGGAAATTCAAGACACCGACGTTGCGGAATGTCGCCGTCAGCAAACCCTACATGAACGAGGGGCTATTTCAAACTCTCGACGAGGTAATGGAGCATTACAACAGCGGCGGGAAGCTCTTCATCAACAAAGATGCGCGGATGAAACCGCTTAACCTTTCCAAACAGGAAGTCGCCGACATCGTGGCATTCATGAAGTCGCTCACCGACGAGGAATTTCTGAATAATCCCAAATTCGCCCGACTGCGCTAATACGGCAATTCGGATATTTGCACCGCCATGCCGCTGCAACAAGCGGTGTGCATTGGTAACTAACATGAATATCCGATTTATCCTGCTGTTATGGAAACAAAGAATTATTTGTTTTTGGTAGTGCTGTTCGCCGCACTTGGTGTTTTCGCCATGAGTGCGCTCCGCTTGATTTCATATCTCGGTTTTGCAAAACCCGATATGCGTTGGGACAGGATTCCCGAACGTCTGAAACAAACGCTGCTTGTCGGCTTTGCCCAAACCAAAATCCTCCGTGATAAAGTCGCGGGTCCGCTTCATGCCGGTATCTTTTGGGGATTTCTTGTACTCCTTGCCGCAGCAACCGAGTCGGTGTTGGAAGGCATCCACCCCGCATTGAATCTCAACTTCCTCGGACCCCTTTATTCGCTCCTGACCATTTTGATTGATGTGTTCTGTCTTGTGATTATACTCGGTTCGATGATGGCTCTGTGGCGCAGATATATTACCAAAGTGCGCCGCTTGCAAGTTGAAGCCGAAAAGGTGGAAGCCGCAATGATTTTGCTTACGATTTTTTCGATTGTCACATCGTTGCTCTTGCAAAACGCAGCACGTGTTTCGCTTGGTATTGATTACTCATTTGCAGTACGACCTGTTTCAACTGCTGTAGCAGCGGTACTTCCTCTTGGACATACAGCCCACGAGATATTCTGGTGGATGCACATCATTCTCATTCTTTGCTTTACAAACTATCTTCCTTATTCAAAACACCTTCACGTGCTTACATCAATCCCGAATGTCTTCTTCTCGACTATCGGCTACCCGAATAAGTTGGAGAAAATTGATTTTGAACAAGAAGGTATCGAGAAGTTTGGTGTGAACGACATCGAAGACCTCTCGTGGAAATCATTGCTCGATGGCTATACCTGCACGCACTGCGGACGTTGCACAAGCGTGTGTCCGGCAAACCAGACAGGCAAAGTGCTCGACCCGCGCGAAATCATCATACAAATCCACCACCGCACGATGGATAAAGGTCCACTGATGGCAAAGCTGAAGGATGTTGGTGATAATGCGTTGCAACAGGAGAGGAAGCAAGCGGTTTCGGGAATCCTCGGCGGTAAGACAATTGACGTAATGGATGACATTCAACGTGAGATTTTTACGGCAACGCTGACTGAAGAAGAACAAACCACGTGGGGCAAGAAACTGATTGGCGATTACGTGAATCCCGACGCACTCTGGGCATGTACCACCTGCGGCGCGTGTATGCAAGAATGCCCTGTGAATATCGAGCACGTTCCCGCGATTGTTGGAATGCGCCGCTCGATGGTGATGATGGAGTCGAACTTCAACGAAGAAGCGGCACTGCTGCCCGACATCTACGGGAATATTGAAAACAATGCCGTTCCTTGGGGCGGCATGGCTGCAAGCGACCGCGCACTCTGGGCGGAAGGAATGAATATCAAGACCGTTGCCGACGACAGCGACATGGAAGTTCTGTTTTGGGTTGGCTGCGCCGGAAGCTATGACGAGCGTGCAAAGTCCATTACAAAAGCGTTTGCGGAACTGATGCAGATTGCCGGTGTGAACTTCCGCATTCTCGGAACGGAAGAACGCTGCACGGGCGACCCGGCGCGACGTTCGGGGAATGAATACCTTGCCGATATGTTCACCAAAATGAACGTGGAAACAATGAACATGTACGGTGTGAAGCAAATCGTTACAACCTGTCCGCACTGCTTTAACACACTGAAAAACGATTACCCCCAATTCGGCGGTGACTACAATGTGATGCACCACAGTCAGTACATCCGCTCGCTTACCGAAAGCGGTCGTCTTGTTGTGAATACGACTGCCGTAAGCGCGCAAACAGTTGCTTATCACGACTCTTGTTATTTGGGTCGGTATAACGAAGAATTTGAAGCACCCCGTGCCACATTGAACAGCGTTCCCGGTTTGCAGATTCTTGAAGTTCCCCGCAGCGGCGATAAAGGGTTCTGCTGCGGTGCAGGCGGCGCACGGATGTTTATGGAAGAGACGGTCGGCGAACGTGTGAATATCAACCGAACCAATGAATTGCTGAATACCGGAGCGCAAACAATAGCTGTGAACTGCCCGTTCTGCACGACCATGATTACCGATGGCGTAAAAGCCGCCGAGAAGATTGACAGCGTTGCGGTGAAGGACATCAGCGAAATCCTCCTTGCTTC
>JAEUSO010000366.1 GCA_016788605.1 Candidatus Kapaibacterium sp.
ATGTTTGTTTGCTCCGCTAAAATTCTACCGCCTTCACGCATTGCGTCGTCCCAGACCGTATCAATCACTGTAAGATTATCTTGTGGAAGTGTATCCAGATATTCCCTCGTACCGTCGGTTGAGTCGCCCACAGCTACAACAACATCATCGCAGATATCGCGAAGCGACTGCAATGATTCGCGGAACGGATAACCAAGCGAGAATCCGTTTCTGATGAATGTAAATCCTGTCAGGTGCATTATGTAGTGTGGGCGGGCGTAATGAATAACGTGGCACAAAAATACACGCCGCAATTAAAAGCGTGCTGTTGCCCAACGGTAGCGTGCGGCTGCTTTATGAAACGTGGCAAGCGCATCCACCTCGCGTTGCTGTGCTTCCGCCGAGGCACGCTCCCGTATATTCACGGTAAAAAGATTTGATTCACCGCGGGTAAAGAGTTCCCGTTCCGATTGCTCCATTGTAACCGCAGCAGCTCGTTCTAACTGTGCCGCTTGTGCTTGTTCATACGCTGCGATAACTTCCGAAGCGGCATCATCCACATCCGCTTCAACATCACGCTGCATGAGTCGGCGCTTTAAATCAACTTCGCGCTGTTTAATATCCGCCAATGCAAACTGCCCGCGTGCATCGCGCTGAATAAGCGGCAAGGCAAAGTCAATTCCCAACTTGTAATTCAATCCAGTTTGCCCGCCCAATCCTTGCGAGAATTGTTGTGAAAAAGGTGCGAACTTCACATTGACTTCGGGCTTCCATTGTTCATTAGCAAAACGCACATCAACACCCGCAGCATCATACTCGGCATTCAATTCTAAGAGTTCGGGTCGGAAGAGCAGCGCATTCGATTTATCAGCTCCATACTGATTGAAATTCAATAGTTGCGGCGCAGGCAAGGATGCAGGCGCAATGGCAATAGGAATTGCAGCCGATGTTCCATCGGCATTCCAAAGAAATATCGAGACGGCGATGATCGCTTTCTCAACATCCCGGCGCGACTTCACGTAGCTGCCTAAGCGCCGTTGAATCTCCTGGTATGCTTCCACCGAGTCAATGATTGCCCTCTCGCCGCGTTGCACCTCTTGCTTTATACTTTCAAACCTGAACTCGGCAATAGTAAGAAGTTGTTGTGCGATACGGAATTTTTGGTATGCAGCACTCCAGTCCCAATACTTTTCCGATGACTTCAAAAAAAGTTCATTTCGCTGCTCAGTCAGATTGGCTTGCGCTCCGGGTTGCAATGCTTCTGCTTTTTGGATGCTTGCTCGGTTCTTATCAATCATGATGTTCCGCCACAACGGTACTTGCAGTGCAACACTAAGTTCACCGGATTCCGGGGTCAATACGTCCTGATCGAAGAAACCGAGATTACGACGGAAACCGGCTACAACTTTCGGACCCCAATAAATCGGGACTGTCAGGTCGCCTCCAAACTCATTGTTCTTGAACTTTCCGTCTTGCTGTTTCACATTATATTGCGAGCGCAACTGCGGGTCGAGCGTCCCCCATGCACGCATAACACTTGCATCAGCGCGTTCCACACCAAGTATTGCTGCGCGTAGTTTCGGATGGTTGGCATTGATAGCGGCAAAAAGTTCCTCCAAGCGAAGTGTGTCTGCCGCCGGACGGCTCAATATATCACGTTGTGAAAACGGGAACGTCGAGTCGCGTTGAGCATGGAGCGTAACTGTAACGCTCATAAAAAGCGCGATACTGCACACACAAACCGTTCGCAGATGCGCAGGAAGAGTTATGAAGAGATTCAGCATCATGCTACTTTTCATCGTCCTCGTCTTCAATTGTAGCTGACTTATCGGGACCTGAGCTTCGTTTAGGTTTTGCGCCTGCATCGGCGGGCTTCGATACCGACGGCGGGAAGCCATTGAACTGTCGCCACAATTCCCATGCAAGCGAAACAGTATTTAACTGCATCCATCCGCTTGCCTGTGTTCCGGGACGCAGATAACTTGAATGCGCCCACGGCTCGTCGCGTGTTGTGTCGGGTTTGATAAGCACACGAAACATACCCCGTGCTTTATCATCATCCACAGCATCTACAACCACAACTTCGCCGCCAAATGTACCAACACGCACACCCGGAAAACCACTGATTTGAAAAGCGGGAAATCCGTCGAACTGCAACCGCACATGATTGCCTTTACTGATAAGCGGTGCGTCATTGCCGCTGACAAACAACTCAACGGCAAGCGATTCAGTGTGCGGTGCAAGGATAGCAAGAACATCCCCTTGTTTTACCGTCTCACCCGGACCAAATGAATACAGCCGCACTACTTTCGCGCTTATGGATGCAGTCACAACAGATGCTCCGCGCCGGGCTGTTGCATTGTTAAGTTCCGAGCGTGCTTTTGCTAAAGAGTTATTGATGGACGAAAGTGTTTCCAATGCTTTTGATTCATCAGCAATTGCTTTCAAAACTTTTGACTGACCGTCGCTTACCCTGTTTTTCACAGTTGCTTCCGCTTGCGCTACAGCATTACGGGCACCTTCAAGATCGGCTTCAATCCTGTCCAACTTCACTTCCGCTTCCTGAAGTTCAAGTTTGGCTCGTTCAAATTCACGAAGCGACCGAAGTCCTTTATCAAAAAGTTCCTTTCTATCCTTGAACCGTTGCTGTGCTATCTCGTAATTCAGTTTCTCTTGTTTGAGTTGAGCTTCGAGCGCGATTCTGCGTTGCACCGACTGGTTGTAGCTTTCCTTCGCTGCACGTACTGAAGCGTCGCGGGCATTTTCTTCCGCTTGAACCTGCTTGTGAAACGCATCTATTTGTTTCCCTGCATTTGCAGCCCTTTCTTCAAGTGCAGTCAGTTGGTCTTGCGAATTACGAAGCAGGTTCGGGTCAAGGAATTTTG
>JAEUSO010000367.1 GCA_016788605.1 Candidatus Kapaibacterium sp.
AGTTGCCAAGGTGGTAAAACACAGAATGCAGAATAGGAAACTTCTCGTGAGCCAAGGTTGATTCATTCTATCGCAAAACAACAAATTGGTGACTGCTCAATCCATTGGTGATGATGTACGAGCCATTTGTAAGTTCTTGGATGTTAATGATGGTATATCCCGCCTCATACGAGCCGCTCATCACTTGTTCGCCAAGCGTGGAATATACTGAATACGCCGACGGTTTTGATGCAAGGATGTTCAGTGTTGCACCGACAACACCGGATGCAATTGAGAATCGTGATGAGAGTGACTGTGGGTCTTCATCAACCGATACAATGGCTGGCAGAACGCGAAGTCGTTTGAACGCGCGCGCACCGCAGCCATTCGATGTTGTTGCTCGATATTCAATGAAGTAGAGACCTGTATCGAGTCCGGCGGGATTGAATGTTGAGCCGGTTACGCCGTATCCGAAAAACTCACCGCCCACCGGAGTTGCCGATAATGCAATGGGTGTTGCATTTGTTCTGATGGTGGAATCGGTCAGCGTGATTTCAGCAGTTGTGCCGAGACAAGTTGAGTCCACGAAGCGTGTTATTGTTCCATTGCCGATGGATGCGGCATACATTTCGCCGGCATAATCAATACCGAGTGTTCCGTATGTGTTGGCACGCGGATTTTCAGGACGGAATCGTGTGGTGACAAAGCCGGTATCAACTTTCAATGTTCTGAAGAACGTTCCGTATTCAAAATCAACAAAGATGTAGTTTCCGCGGAGTTGCGGGAACATTGAACCACGATACACATCACCGCCAGTGATTGATTCTCCGAATCCTGCCGCGTGAGGATAAACATAGATTGGCTTTGTGTGCACCGCAACAGCTCCGCACCTGTTGGCTATCCGAACTTCGTTTCCTTCGTAGCAACTCCAACCGTAATTCTCGCCGCCTTTGCTAGACGCAAGTTGAAAACTGACTTCCTCCCATTTATCCTGACCTACATCGCCAATCCACATGTCGCCTGTCAGCATATCGAAATTGAACTTCCAAGGATTACGCAATCCTGTTGCCCAAATTTCAGGGGCATAACCGGAGTTTGAGACGAAGGGATTTGATGGAGGAATGCCATATTTCTTTTGTCCGGTAGTTGAGTTCACATCAATCCTCAGCATCTTTCCTAAGAGCGATAGATTATTTAAAGATCGGTTGTTAGGGTCATTACCCGAACCGCCATCGCCCATACCGATATAGAGGAATCCGTCTTTTCCGAAGCGTAAACAGCCGCCGTTATGATTGGTAAAATCTTGCGGTATCAGCATGAGTGTATCTTCAGTGCTTGCTTGCACAGATTGTGCTAACACAGACACTGCACGAAAACGTGAAATGCGTGTTGCACCGTCGGGCTTGCGTGTGTAATTCACATAGAAGTAGCCGTTCGTTTTGAAATCGGGATGAAATGCAAGTCCGAGTAAACCTTGCTCTCCGCCGCTTGATAGAACACGGTCAACGATATTCAGGAACGGAGTTTGTTGAAGTGTTCCGTCGGGATTGATAACTTCAATCGTGCCTTGTTTGCGAACCACAAACAACCGATAGTCACCGCAATGTGCAATATCAACAGGTAGCACATTCGATGTAACTCCAATGCCCGCTTTTGCAAATGGAGCAAGTCCGATTCTCGGCTGCGCGAGTGTAAGTACCGACGAAACTATAATAAGTGTGAGAACAGACAGAGTATGTAACTTCATCGTGTTATGTGATAGATTGTGTGTAAAAATATGGTCTTACGTGCAGAGTGCATCTGAGCATCAAGAACCCGTCACAACAATCCTATGTCTCATTTGCGTTCCATGCAAGTGTAACCGGCGCGGCGGTTTATGACTTTACCGAAGCACGTTGTCCGCTTAGGCGCAGGGCTACTTCATACGCTCCGAAAAGCACTGCGGCATAGAAGACATCTGCAACAAGAGCGTTACGGTAGAAGGGGAGTGCCATTGTGTAGCATTGAACAAAACCCGAATATGTCATCGGATACATTGTTCCCATCGCCCAAACGGCAAAGTTGGTGACGATGAAAAAGAATACTGAACCTGACAATGTCACGCCTGCGCGTGTCAGTGCCGACGAGGAACGTTTGAATACGAATGCGCTCAGGGCAACAATCAAAAGAATGGACGCATACACAACAACTTGCGTCGGGTCAAGGTACATCGCATTACCTGTTAGCACAGCAAGCAACACATCGCTGACAATCATCGTGATAAACGGAACAAAATATTGCAAACGTGAACCGCTAAATGCGAACGCAGAAAAAACGGCAACCGCCGTAACCGGTGCAAAGTTTGGTATAAGTGTTCCGGGAAGCAGGCGCGCACATATAGCAAAGAGAATAAGTGCTGCTGCTACGAGTTGATTTTGTGTTGTCGTGTTCATGGTATTAGATATACTGATGGTGTACGGAGTTATGTTTGTTTGGGGCGCAAAGATACGGAGTTGAAGTGCCAGATTGATGGTACGAAGGAGTATTGCATAGTCCAACTTTACATAATCTTCATTGTGTTCTACTTGTTATCCTTCATAGAACCATCCTGTTTAATGTTTGATAAGTTCAGCAATGCTGTATTCTCGGCTGGTATGCGAATCAATAACAACACCGCCGCATTGATTAGTCCATACACGGCTGCCGTTCTCCACGCATTGAATATCAACGGGACTGCTGCAAGTTCTAGAACCACCGCAATGTAGTTCGGATGCTTCAGGAATTTGTAGATACCGTTGGTCACGCGCTGTTTCTGCGGTTGAATGATGATGCGTGTATTCCATTGTTCGCCAAGTGTTGTGAGATGCTTGATTATTTCTGCGAAACCCGACCGTAATTCG
>JAEUSO010000368.1 GCA_016788605.1 Candidatus Kapaibacterium sp.
CCCGATACATTCCAAGGCAGCGGCGATGTGAAATATCATTTGGGCGCATCAAGCACATTCTCGGTCGAGGGCGGGAGCGAAGTATCGGTGGCACTTGCGCCGAACCCAAGCCACTTGGAAGCGGTCAATCCTGTTGTCGAGGGAATGGCGCGTGCGCTTTGCGATGAAATCCACGACCGCACATACAGCAGTGTCCTGCCGATTCTCTTGCATGGCGACGCGGCATTCATGGGGCAGGGCGTTGTTCCTGAAACACTGAATCTAGCCAACCTGCGCGGCTACAAAACAGGCGGCACTGTTCATGTGATTATCAATAATCAAGTCGGCTTCACCACCGACCCCGAAGATGCCCGCTCGACGAATTATGCAAGCGATATAGCAAAGTTCTTGCAAGTGCCGATTCTTCATGTGAACGGCGACTCGCCCGAAGCGTGTGTGATTGCCGCTGAGTTTGCATTTGAATACCGCCAGCTCTTTGGCGAAGACGTGGTGATTGACATGTATTGTTACCGCAAATACGGACACAACGAAGGTGACGACCCGACGGCGACACAGCCGCTGCTCTACAAAAAAATCAAACAGCATCCGTCCGTCCGCACGCGCTACCGTCAGCAGTTGATTGACGAGAAGGTGATGTCCACCGACGAAGCGGATGCAATAGGTGCTGCATACACGGCGACGTTGAACGAAGCGTTTGATACCCGCAAGGATTATCTGCCCAATCCCGCTGATGTTCACGAGCGACCCAAGCATAACATGTTCGCTCCGGTGAATACGGCTGTTTCCGAAGACCGTTTGCGTGCAATTACAACGGCAATCACAACCATTCCCGCCGGATTCCATATCCACGCAAAAGTGGGTGACGAAATCAACCGCCGCAAAGCGCAACTTGATGCTGAAAAACCAAGCATTTCGTGGGGATTGGCGGAAGCACTTGCATTCGGTTCGTTGCTTACCGACAACCGTCCGGTTCGCATTGCTGGACAGGACACAGGGCGCGGAACATTCAACCACCGTCAGGCGGTCTTGCATGATGTTGAGAACGAATACGAGTACATCCCGCTCAACCACATCAACGAAAAACAGCAATCGCTTCACATCTTTAACTCATCACTCTCGGAATACGCCTGCATGGGCTTCGAGTACGGCTACAGTGTTGTCCGCACGCAAGGCGTTACGCTGTGGGAAGCACAGTTTGGAGATTTCTCGAACGGCGCGCAGATAATGATTGACCAATTCATATCGTCGGCTGAAAATAAATGGGGTCAGGTATCTAACCTTACGCTTCTGCTGCCGCACGGCTACGACGGTCAGGGACCGGAGCACTCAAGCGCACGGTTAGAGCGGTACTTGCAGCTCTGTGCGGAGGATAACATGGTGGTCGGATTCTTCACAACTCCCGCACAGTATTTCCACGCGCTACGCCGCCAAGTTATGGCAACATGGCGTAAACCGATGATTGTAATGACACCGAAAGGATACTTGCGGAAAGTAACGTCGTCGCTTGCCGACTTAACCAACGGCAGGTTCATGGAGATTATTGATGATGCAAGCATAACAGCACCCGAAACAGTGAAGCGAGTTGTCTTCTGCTCCGGTATGTTCTACTACGAACTTGCACAAGAGCGTGCCGCCATGAATACGAACGAAGTTGCCATTGTCCGCATCGAGCAACTCTATCCGCTCAGTTCTTCGCAAATCGCAACGCTGTTAGAGCGATACGCAAACGCAACAGAGGTGGTGTGGGCGCAGGAAGAGCCGAAGAATATGGGCGCGTGGATTCACACGATGCAGCGCATTCAGCCCGCATTGCGAATCAACCAGCGGCTGCACTACGTCGGACGGAACGAAAGCGCAAGTCCGGCAACCGGCTCAAGCAAGATTCACGCAGTGGAACAGCAGGCGATTATCAAAGCGGCGTTCGGAACATTCTAACCGGTATTATCAGAACTGACATCAAGGCAATATGCACAGCGCATGTTGCCTTTTTTATTTTTCCTTAACGGTGATTCCCTTCTGCCGGAAGTATTCCAGGAATTGCTGCGTTATTGGTGCGCTGCGCGGTTGCAGGTTACTCACAATCTCGACGCTCCCGATTGAAGAGTTACGTTGAACTAAGACATACGATGCCGTTTTCAGTTTCCGGTTCATCTTGTCAATATCTGTTCCGCTGAGCGAGCCAAAAAGGTATAGTGTGGTAGGCAGTGTGTCTTTGAGCGTAACATAAGCAATCTGCGACATCAGCACCGCCTGCTTTTCGATAGTTATTGGTTTAGCATTGATGAACGCCGTATCCGTCACACGCAAAAATTCATCGGCGGACGTGAAGCGTTTATAGAGCGCAGTGCCCCCGCAAATCATATTGATACGCGATGAATCAGGTTGCAGCACATCGTTTCGAAGTATTGAGATGGCGGAGTCGGCGGCGGCGCGGTCGAGCTGCGAAAACACAACGGCAATCGCACTGCGAATGGCGGGTATAGTCCGTTTTTTCAAGGTCTCGTATTTCTTCGGTCGCTGACCGTAGAAATAGACAAGCGTGAGTGCTGTGGTGGCAATCACTGCCAAAAAGATGAAGTAATACCGCCAGTTACCCGGCTTTGCAGGTGGGATTCCAAGCTGTTGTTCGCGTGTTTGCTCTCTCTGTTCCGCCATGTGTTGCTCGTTATGTATTTGTAGTGAATGCGCGCTGCTACATGCGCGGCAAAACTACGATAACCGCAGCCGTTGCAAATGGTTCCTCGCCGTATATTGCAAACTCATCACAACCATTGCATCGTAATCATCACTTATAGAATTATGCCTGAACAGGATACCCAGACACA
>JAEUSO010000369.1 GCA_016788605.1 Candidatus Kapaibacterium sp.
TGTCGGCACTCTTCTCATCGCAAATCCCCTACCACTAACGATGGCTGTTATGAAAGGCGCGCTCGGAACGTTGAGCGGCTCGAAAATCAATAAAGAAGCATTCCTCGACGCATTAAAACTCATGTACGAACTCTTTCAACTTGCAAAACGCGAGGGTCTCATCGCTCTTGAACCGCATATTGAAAATCCAACCGGCTCTGCTATTCTAAGCAAATACCCGACATTTATCAACAATCATCACGCATGTGATTTCGTATGCGATACACTGAAAGTGATATTGAATGGCGGAGTTCCGGCACATGACTTAGAGGATTTGATGGACTTGGATTTGGACACCATGCACCACGAAGAAATGAAAGCACCCACAGCATTAAATACAGTTGGTGATGCGTTTCCGGGTCTTGGTATCGTGGCAGCGGTATTGGGCGTTGTTATCACGATGGGTAAGATTGACCAACCGCCGGAAGTTATTGGTCACTCGGTTGCAGCGGCACTTGTAGGAACGTTCCTTGGGATTTTGTTATCGTATGGTTTTGTCGGTCCGCTTGCGAAAAACATGGAGCATATTATCAACGGTGAGCATCACTACATGAACTGCTTGAAAGCCGGTATCCTATCGTTTGCTAAGGGCGCACCAGCTGTTGTAGCTATCGAGTACGGTCGCCGTGCAATCGAGCCGCACGAACGTCCATCCTTCAAGGAAACAGAAGAAGCAGTCAAGTCCGTGAAGTAACCACCGTAAGAAAGAACACATCATGGCAGACGAGCAGCCGATAATCATAAAGAAGAAAAAGAAGGGCGGACACGGCGGTCACCACGGCGGTGCGTGGAAGGTTGCGTATGCCGACTTTGTAACGGCGATGATGGCGTTCTTTCTTGTGATGTGGATTTTAGGATTGAACCCCGACTCGAAAAAGAAAATTGCGAGCTTCTTCAAAGACCCGGGCGTTTTCAGTTTTACAGGCGGCAAGAAAATTCCTGTTGATTTAGAATTGCAAGCCGGCTCGCAAGGAAACGAAGGAAACGGCAATGGTACAGATAGCAGAGAATCGGCACATCAGGCGTTGATTGACTCGATTCAAGCGCATCGTCAGGAAATCGCCGATACACTAATGCAGGCGATTAAAGAGCAAGCGGTGAAAGACAGTATTGAGATTGCACAGAAAGTTGAAAGCACGGCGGAACAAATCAAAGAACAACTCCGCGATTTTGCAAAGGATAAACCCGAAGTGCAGCAGTTGTTAGATAACCTGCAGATGACGCTCTCGAAAGACGGATTGCGAATTGAAATGGTCGAGTCGTCCGAGAATGTGTTCTTTATGTCAGGTAGTGCCGGATTACGGAAAGAAGCTGTTGAATTACTCAAACGTCTCGGTCGTGAAATGGCGAAGTTGAATAACACGATTGAGATTGAAGGGCATACCGACAGCAAACAATACAGTCGAAAAGTAGGTTATTCAAACTGGGAGCTTTCTTCCGACCGCGCCCATGCGGCACGCAGGATATTGGAATCGAGCGGGATGTGGAGCGGACAGATTACAAACGTTACCGGTTACGCCGACCGCAAGTTGCGTAATGCACGTAACCCGTTTGATGTTCAGAACCGGCGCGTCAGCATTCTGATTGCCAATAAGACAACGGCAACACTAGTTGATGAAGCGGTGGACCATGCGAAGAAAGCACACGAGGAATCGCACAACGAGACGAAGAACGGCGAAACAAAATCTGACAACCACGGTCACTGATGTGACTGCATTGCGCTATGGATACAACACTCTCGATTACGATTGTAGCACCATCCGCCGAGTCACTCCGGCTGCGTAGCCATATATCGAGTATCGGTATATCGCCAGACCATATTCAACGGGTAGCGACGCTTCAAGAATTCGCTTCCCATGCAACTGCGAACTCACTGCTTATTTTCTCAACGGTTGATAGTGACACTCCCCTGTTTCTATCGTTAGACGCATTGGTACACCTGCAACAATCGGGTGTTTGCGTGTTTCTTATCGTGCCATCGTTTGATGATTATTGCATTGCCCAATCTCATGGTCTTCGCTATATCATGTATGATTGCGACGGGTATGCGCCCTTGCAGCAACTTGACGTTTGTATTGACCATGTGTCTCGTTTAATCGCTACGACGAACCATACAGATGTGCCAAGCGATTCAACAAAACAGGATATACTAAGTTTTATCGAGCGGATTATTGCGCTGCGGCTGCCGGATCATGCAGTACAGTTTCCTTGGTTGCGAAAGGCATCAACATGGATTGCATCAATGCTCCCTGCGGATGAAGTTGCAAAAATCAATACTGACATTCTCGAATCCGTGCTTCGCATCTTTCCCCTTTCCCGTCTCTCGCTTCCCGATGCAAAAAAGAAATCGCCATGTACAATAGACGGGCATGGTTATGACAGCATCCTCTCGCAACTACCGCTTACCTCCGATGATTTGTTCGACGGTTTGCATTGTTTCGAACAAGAGCGAGTCATTCTACGCTCGCTTTTCGAGAACTACGACGGCACAGGATTTCCCGACCAGAAGCAGCATTGGCAAATTCCAATGGCGGCACGTATTCTGCGCCCGCTTATTGAGTTGATGGAATACAAACTGCTGCACGGCACAACAACGTATGATGCACTGACCTATATCAAACGCTTCCAACGAATCGCCTACGACCCGCGTATCATCTTGCTTCTTGAGGAGTATGTGACGATGGTGGATACTGCAACGGAAAGCGACATTCGCAGTATTGACCTTGATGCACTTGAAGACGGGATGGTGCTTGCACGTGATATTGTCACCCATTCCGGCATGA
>JAEUSO010000036.1 GCA_016788605.1 Candidatus Kapaibacterium sp.
TGCGGCGAGAGTGTGAATTCGCCCTCGCGGTTGAAGAGCACCGACCGCGTGATAAGCGAACCGCACACGCTGTCAATCTCGAACACGCCGTTCTCTACACGTTGCAGGATGAAGGCGCGAACGCCATTCCCCCACCGGATGCTTGACGAGTTGCTGATAAGACGGATATCGTCGGTAAGAACATCGCTGAGTAATGCGCGGACGGGAATGCGTCCCACTGTGTCGCTTGCGGTGAAGACAAGCGGCACAAAGACGGTGTCATACCGGTTGCCCATGCTGAGTTCGCGGAACGAGGTGTCATTGACCGATACAAGATGCGATGGCAGCACCACCATGCAGGTTGCCTCGAAGCGGGCGCGCTCGAAGTACGGAACACTGACGATACGGTCGAGCAGAATGGGAATGTTGGTTGTTGTGCCGACCGTTGCGCGGACGTTGCCGATGCGAAGACCGATAGGGTAACGGATGATACCGGAAACGGTATCGCTTGCGCCGGCAGCACGAACGTTTTTCCAGAGAAGCATCGTACCGGTGTTGCGTTCGGCGGCAAGCAGTGTGTCGCCTGTTGGCGAGTAATCAACGCTTGATACTTCGCCTTGCATCGTGAGTGCGGGGTGCAGTTCCAATCCGGTTGCCACGCTCCATTGGCGCACCGTGCTATCGAGCGAGCCGCTCAAGACGCGGGTATCGTCGGGCGAGAACCGGACGCTTGTCACATCACTGCGATGGGCAAACATGATACTTTCCGGACTTTGGTCTTCCACATTCCAAATACGCACGGAGTAATCCCTGCCCGCCGTAACGGCTTTGCTGCCGTCGCCGCTGAGTGCCGCGCTTTCGATAGCCATATTCGCCGAGCCGTTGCCATGTCCGCGAAGTTCATAAACCTGTGCGGCGGGGTTGTCCCATTCGCGCACAAACGCAATTCCTTCGTCGCCGGCATAGATAATCCGCGTGCCGTTGTTGCAAAAACGCAACGTGTTCAGCGGGAGTCCCGATACCGTTGTGAATGTATGCAGAACCTTGCGCTGCTGTGCATCCCAAATCCGCACGATGCCATCTTCGGTTGCCGTGGCAATCACGGGTTTTGCGGGATGAACCGCCGCCGAGCGAATGACCGAGCCGTGTTCCGCCGCACCGAATTTCACATTACCGAACGAAAAGAAATTATACATGACGACATTCCTCCCTGCGGCAATCACAAGCGTATCGGGCGAATAAGAATAAACCTGCGAACTGCGAAGTTCAGCCGGACTAAGATTCAACGATCCCTGCACCACGCCGTTATCCGCACTGCGGACGTTGGCTGTGCCATTGGCAAGGGTTGCTGCAATCAGCGAGCCGCGAGGATTAAACGATGCGCTTAACACGCCCGACTTATTCGTATAGGGTTGGCTGATCGGCTGGGGCTGTTTCAGCGATGCGATTTCGATTTTAAACAGGATGCGCTCCGTATCGAGCAGCGGGAGTTTCCACGAGTACGATGTTTCGCTTACGCCTGTGGCAATCGTATTCCACGATGCGCCGCGATTCAGCGAATACAACACGTCCACGCGTTCAGGCGTGGCGTTCATCCATTCAAGGCGGACAATACGTTCAGGGTAAAAAACTTGGTCGGGCGCGGGAAAAAGGAGATTCACCTGCGCGGATGCCGTAACGGCAAAAAGAAGCGACAGCACCGAGCATGTAAGCAAACGGTGAACAAATTGCCTGAATGTTGAAATAAGAAACGGCATAACTACACTAATCCTTCGCAGGTTCAGAAAATCCTTTTGCGTAAGTATCGGCAGTTGAACGAAAAACTTGTGAGCCGCACTCTCTCTGTGACAGGTACGTGGTCGGGCAGGCACTGATGCCGTACGCCCCCATGAGCATCCCGTGTCCACGCTTGGGTTGCAGATGTGATTGATCCGTCCGGCGGAGTTGTTGCAACCGCGCCGGAGAAGAAAGAAAGGCAGGATGGTTTCAGTAAATCCCTCAATCACTGAATCACATTCTGCCTTGCCTACATTCTGTTTGTGCTATGCAGCCGCAGCGGCAGGATTCGGTGTGTACCGAGCCACAACCATTTCGGCGATTGCACAGGCAATGGCTAAAATAACAAAGAGTTTCCAAAGCTCTGTGCCGGTACGCGCACGGGCAACGCTTGCACCGATAGTTCCGGTATTGTCAATCACGGCAAGCGGGGTTTTTGGTGCAAGAACATTCTCAAGTTGTTGCTTCCATTCCGTGCCGCTCCATGATTCGAGCGATGATTCGCTTCGCGGGATATTCACGGCAATCGCGGCAACCGGCTCGCCCGATTGCTTTGCCACCGCATACACACCGGGTTGGCGCAGTACGCCGAAATCCAATGCAATGCCGCTCGACAGCGCCAATGCCTGCCTGTAACTCTGCGAACCCGTCGGGTCGGTAACGGTGAATGTGCCGCCTGTTGCAGTACGTTTGGGCAGCGTGAGCATTACCGGCTCGCCCACTGCATACTCGTTTGCCGTCTGCTCGCGCGAGGAGAGATAGACAATACTGCGGAACAGGATGACGGGAAAAATCCCCGTAACGGGAAAATTGCTCCATGCGGCGGTGGGTGGCACGGCGCAATACAACACCTTACCTTCGCCAACACGCGATTCCGCCAGGAAACTTCCGCCTTGCATCTGAATCACCGGTTGCGCTCCGTTACATGGCAACGCCTTTGTCATACGCGGCGATTCTACCACTGCACGCTGGTCGTTTGTTCCCTTGAATACTCCCGCAAAGAGCGGATGCTGTTTGTCGGTTGAGGTAAATTGCGCCGGCTGCGAAGGAACAAAGCCCGCCTCGGTAAGCGCGCCGATTTTGAGCGGGGCAATGATTTGCCGCTGCGCCGACACATCGGATTCGTTGGCAAATACAAACACACCGCCGCCATTGGTAACATATTGCGTCAGGCGCGGGATTTCACTTTGCGGCGGCGACCCCGCAAGCACAACCACATCATAGTCCGCGATATTCACCGCACCAAACTGCTGTGTGGGTATCGTGCGGAGTGTGGCAACATTGGCTCCCGCTTCGGATTGAAGCAACATGACCGCAAACTGTGTTTCACCGGCATCGCCAACAAGCAGAACATTGGGCTTGGGTGGAATAATAAAACCGAAGTAGCGTTTGTTATCGGCTTCGATAGCATCGCCTTCAATCTCAACCGAAGCACGGATGCTGCCGTCGCGGTCGGGCGGCGCACTGAGGAATGCGGTGCGGGTTTGCCCTGCGGGAATATCAATCGAGCGTTGTGCCACGCGGCTGCCGTTGAACGACATTCCTACCACCACACCTTGCGCGTCGCGTCCACTTGTGTTGCGGATGAGTGCTTCCACCTCGACCGGTTTTGATTGTTGAAACATCTTGGTTGTCACCGCAACGGAATCAACCGACAGGTTTTGCTCTTGCATTGTTGAGCNACCGCCGATATGCACACCAAACACAGTGGTTGATGGCAGCGTAAGGCGCACCGTGTCAATACGGTTGGCAAGTACATTCTTCTGCGCGTCGCTTATTACATATACTTCGCGGTTGATATTCATGGAATTGCCAAGCAGCGACGATGCCATCCGCAACAGTTGATGCAGTTCGGCACTTGTGTAGGCAAGCGGGATATTGCGGACTTCCTCGGCAAGCGCGGTATAGTTCGAGCTAAACGATATTTTACGATCGTCGCGCACATCAGCCGATGTCAGCACAGCCGCTTCGTCGCCGTCTTTCAACGCACCGATAATCTGTTCGGCGGCTTGCTTCGCCTGTTTCAGTCGGTTGCCGCGCTCGTCGTTGTAATCCATACTGAAGGAATTATCGAACACGATAACGACACTTGTCTTTACGTGCGAGCCGAGTACCGGCAATGCGCTGTCAATCACAGGGCGTGAGAATGCAAACACGGCGAACACAATAATCAACGTGCGAAGAATCAGCAGGAGTATTTGCTGCAACTTGAGCGTGCGGATTTGCGTGCGTTGCAATTCCTTGATAAAGCGCAACGTGCTGAACTCGACCGTCCGCAGTTTGCGGAGATTCAACAAGTGAAGCAGTAACGGGATGGATGCGGCGGCAAGACCGAACAGGACAAGCGGATTAAGAAATGACATGAGGGCGTGTTCGTGTGATAGCGGTTAGTGCAGTGATACGGTGAATGACAGAATGCGGTTGTGTGCTTTTACGGTTTCAGGTTCTTTTGCACCTGCTGCCAGTTCACCACGTTCCACCATGCGGCAAGGTAGTCGGCGCGGCGGTTTTGGTGCTTCAGGTAATAGGCGTGTTCCCACATATCCACCGCAAGGACGGGCGTGGTATTCCATGTGGTGAGTTTGTGCTGATTTTCGGCTTGCAGGATAATAAGTGCGCCGTCGCTGTGGCGGTGATGGAGAATCGCCCACCCGCTGCCTTCTACGGCAATCGCCGCCGCCGTGAACTGCTTCTTGAACCGCTCCACCGAGCCAAAGTTTGCCGTAAGCATATCTGCGAGCGTACCCGTCGGTTCACCGCCGCCGCCTTTTGCGGGAGGTGCCATGATATTCCAGAACAGCGAATGCAAAGCGTGACCGCCGCCGTGGAATGCCGCCTTCTTCGACCAGTATTCAATCAGCGCAAAGTCGTTGCTCTCGCGTGCTTTTGCAATCTCCGCTTCGGCTTTGTTCAATCCGTCCACGTATGCCTTGTGGTGCTTGCTGTGGTGCAGTTCCATTGTCTTTGCATCAATGAAAGGTTCAAGCGCGGTGTACTCGTAAGGCAATGACGGCAGCGTGTGCTGCGTGCGCGGCGAATCGCCTTGTGCGGCGGATGCTGTCAGTGCGGCGGGCATCAGTGCGGCTGCCGTGCCGGTTGCAAGAAATGTACGTCTGTCCATGCTGTGTGTACTCTGTATGTCTGGTTGGATTTATTCGATGTCGTCGTACTTGGATGATTTCAGCTTGACCAATGCACGGAGTTGACGGACTTCTGCTTTATCCAAGTGGCGGTATTCCCCGCGCGAAATGCCCGCAACCGTCATTGTTCCGTAGCGCATGCGGTGAAGACGTTTCACCTCGTATCCCAAGTGTTCAAAGATGCGGCGGACTTCACGGTTACGCCCCTCTTTCAGGATTATCCGTACTTCGGTCTGGTCGTCAGGATTGATAAAGAGTTCCGCCTCGCCCGTCATGCCGTCTTCCAGTTCCACACCATTGGCAATCTTTTTAGCATCACTGGGTTTGAGTTTTTTATCAAGCCCCGCAATGTACTCGCGGATGACTTCGTAGCTTGGGTGCATGAGCCGCGTGGCAAGGTCGCCGTCGTTGGTTATCAGCAGCGCACCGGTGGTGTTTCTATCCAACCGACCCACAGGATACAGCCGCTGTGTGAGCGGAATCAAATCCATGACGGTCTTCCGCCCTTTTTCATCGTTGGTGGTTGTGATGTAGTCCTTGGGTTTGTTGAGCAGAATGTAGGTAAGGTGCTTGATGTACGTTACCGGCTCGCCCTCTACTGTTACCAAGTCGGCGGGATGGACTTTCGTGCCTTGCTCTTTTACCACAACGCCATTGACTTTTACCACACCCGACGCAATGAGTTCATCGGAGGCGCGGCGCGAGGCAATGCCCGCATCAGCGAGGAATTTATTCAGGCGGATACCTGCATCGGGGTCGCTAAGTCGCGCTATCGTCCGCTGTTTTGCTTTGCGGATGTACTGCGATGACGGCTTGCGGCGCTTTTCCGCTGCGTTTGCCTCGCGGTCTTCTCGTCGCTGGCGAACACTATCCATGTCCTTGCCGCTGTACTTTGCCGCCGAGCGGTTTTTGAGTGGCTTGCCGCCACGAGTTTTATGAGTGAGTTTGGGTGCTGCTTTTCGCATTTGGTGCTTCTTCGGGGTAAGAGTGAGGTCAAAACTACGGGAAGCGGGTGAACTGTTACGTGCAAACATGGTCTGTTGCGCCGCGCCGCATCATATTCTTCCGAATCGTGCCGCTTCATGCGCCGTATCATTGCATCCTTGTTACACTCATCCGTAGAACTATGGCGGTCACAGTATCAGAGCGAATCCGGTGGAGCGATATGGACACCGCGGGCATTATGTACTTCGGCACGTATGTCCGGTTGTTCGAAATTGGCGAGACGGAACTCTTCCGCGAACTCGGCATTCCCTACCGCGACGATGTGATGGAGCGGATGGGATTCTATTTTCTCCGCCGCAACTTCCACTGCGATTTCCTCCGCCCCGTCCGGCTCGATGATATTGTACATATCAGCATCGGGTTCAGCGAGATTCGTTCGCGGGCGGCACGCATGGACTTCACGATTGACTGCAACGGCACCCGCAGTGGCACGGGTTATTGCACCATTGTTGCAGTGGATAAACAGTCCCGCACAAGCATCTCGATCCCCGAAGAAATTCGCGCAGCAATGCAACAGTACTCTGTTTCTCCCGTACAGTCCTGATGCTTACACCAACCAACACATAAAAACGACCATGCTTACGTCACTGCGCGCACACCTGCGCCCCACCCTTGCGCTTGCCCTGCCGATTATGACATCCTTTGCCGGTCACATGATTGTGGTGGTAA
Source organism: Candidatus Kapaibacterium sp. (assembly GCA_016788605.1). Classification (GTDB taxonomy): domain Bacteria; phylum Bacteroidota; class Ignavibacteria; order Kapaibacteriales; family NICIL-2; genus JAEUSO01. Next base: position 6,570 of record JAEUSO010000036.1, read on the forward strand.
CGGATAACATCATGATTTCACAGTACGACGTGACGCAATTTGCAGCGAGCGTGTTTGCCACGTCGGTGTTTATGATTCCTATGATAACAGGCATTACGTTCGGCATGGGACTAACGCCGCTTGTTGGCAAAGCGAATGGTGAAGGCGACACGGAGCGTATCGGCGTGTTGCTGAAAAACGGACTTGTGTTAAACGGACTTCTCGCGCTGCTGCTGCTTGCCGTGCTGTTACTCTCGTTGCCGTTTCTTCCCATGATGAAACAATCGCCCGATGTGCTTCGCCATGCCGTGCCGTTCCTGACAATCATTGCGTTTTCCATCGTACCCATGACGCTATTCGTTTCCATGAAGCAGTTTGCCGACGGCTTGATGGACACCAAAGCGGCAATGTACTTTACGCTCGTTGCCGACGCACTGAATGTGGTCGGGAATTACCTGCTTGTATTCGGCAACTTCGGTTTTCCCGAAATGGGTGCGAACGGCTCGGCGCTCAGCACGTTGGTTGCGCGGATATTTTGCTGCGTCGGATTCGCTATCTACCTCTTCACATCCAAACGCTACGGACATATCACGCAGCTTGCACGGGCAGCAAGAGTGCGTCTTGCCGAACTGAGCCATATCGCCCGCATGAGTATTCCCACATCGCTGCAAGGAATCATGGAGGTCGGCGCGTTTGCAGTGGGAAGTATTATGATGGGCGCGCTTGGCACAAAGGAGTTAGCCGCACATCAGATTGCGCTCGGTCTTGCCTCTTTCACGTTTATGATGAGTAACGGAACGGCGGTGGCAGGCAGCATCCGCGTCAGCAATTTTTTGGGCGAGCAACGCTACGGCGATATGCGGCGGGCGGGCTTTGCGGCATTGGGGATTTCCCTTGTCTTTATGGGATGCACCGCGCTGCTGTTTATCCTGCTTCGCAATATCTTACCGCTGATGTACACGGATGATGCGGCGGTGATTGCCATCGCATCGGTGCTGTTTATCTATGCGGGGGCGTTCCAGATATTCGACGGGATGCAGGTGGTGATGATGAACGCACTGCGCGGAATACAGGATGTGCGCGTCCCGACCATCATAGCATTTGTCGGATACTGGCTTGTCGCCTTGCCCGTGGGGTATCTTGGTGCGTTCACCTTCGGTCTGCGCGAACACGGCATCTGGCTTGGGTATTTATGCGGGCTTGCCGTTGCCGCACTCCTGTTGCTTTGGCGGTACAGCATTCGCAGCGCGGCAGTGGTGCGTAACCGTGGATTGGTGTGAGAGTAAATAGATACAAAGATTAGGTAACCATCATACTCATATCATAGCTAAATCGTACAAGACGGCACCGAACCCTACAGACGTGCCGTACCTCGCCCTGCCGGAAAGAGCAGTCCACTTTCACCCAAGCGTTATGGCGTTATGCTTCCAACAAATACCGTTTGTAGTGTTCAACCCAGATGTTATGTTGCGGGGTTCGCTCCGCGAACCGTCGCACAACACACCGGTAAGCAAAATCCTTCGGACTTCGCCTACCGCCTGCTCCATTAGTGGCAAGGCTATGACAGCACCATAACATATGACAGAACAAGAATTACAGACATATATTGACAACTATACAACGGCAGACTTTGACCGAATTAAACTTGTATGGAACGGTAAGTATGGACAAGACTTTGTAGACGACAACTATGACTTTCGTATGCAAGTTTGTGAGTTTGTAGTTCCACAAATTGACAAAGTAAGTATTGACCTCATTCGTGACTTATACTGTGAGACAGGAAAAACTTCACCTATGACTTTTGGAGTTTACAACAACTTTCACCTTTTCGCAGACGAACTTTTAAAACGTGGTGGGACAAAATATTTGCTTGACTATATTCGTGGAGCATCACATTCAATGGACACAGGAATAAGTTCAGGTAGGTTGACAATTTCAAAACAAACAGCGAAAGAATTGTTAGACTATTTTGACGAACTAAAATCGAAATCAACCGACCCAGAAGAACAACGATTGCTCAACGACTACATTAGACACAGACTTGAATATAATGCGAACAGAGAAGAAAGTCCAGCCACTAACAGCACCTTGCCAAAAGCGGGGCGTTCGTGGTGGCAGAAACTTTTCGGCTCCGAATAAACATTAGTGGTAGCTTGACAGATGGTGCTTCGAAAGCCCCGCCTACCGCCCGCTCCATTCTGCGTAATAGCAATGGACCTCGTTAGACAAAAAATTCTTGTATACAATTCACATGATTGACAAAAAGACTGGACATATAATTATTTCAGACACGATTCACATTAAGCGTGACGACCTTCAACATGATGTGTTATCACTAAATATTGGACAGACAAATAAGCAGTGGGATCACGGAAATGGTTGGTCATGGATACAAGAGAATAATGTTTTCGTAGACAATAAATATTTCATATTCCAGTTTGGGTTCTTCGAAAAAAAACTAAAGCAAATATCTTTCTGCGTGAGTGACACAAAATTTGACTTTGATAACGGTTGGGACACGTGGTCGGAGGAAAAAGAATTAGCAGACCTAGAAATATACAAAGCTTGGTTAGCAAATGAATTAGGAACGCTAAAAGACTTTGATTGGGGAACTGTTTGGGCTTCATACGATACAAAAGGTGCAAGCAGTTCAATCGGTTTACGTTACAAATAATACAGACGGACACTCAAGCATATATGATAGCTACAGCCCATAACAGCACATTTGCAATAGGCGGGGTTTCGTCTCCGATTGACAGTTTAGTGCTCCGAATTGAAAATCAGCGAAGCTAAATCCGCTTCTTCGCCAAGCGTGGGACCGTTGTCGAGGCATTGGTGTGCAACTTTCCCCCCGACGGCATCAGCCCGCATAATCACGGCATCATAACCAAACCCGAGCAGTTCTCTTTGCACTTGGACGACATCGCTGTGTAGCCATATTCACCCTACATCTCCGCCGTCGCTTCTTCCGCCCGTATCTTTGAGCAGTTACACATACCGTCTGTTTATCGCTATGGCACACATGTACACTCTCCGCTGCGCGCTGCTTTGCGCCATGATACTTCTTGTAACCCGGTCCGTTGCACAGCCGCTTTCGTTCCGACCTGTTTTGAATATCGGTGACGTAAAAACAGGCGATACGCTTGGTATTGCCCTCATGGTGGATAATGCCGCCTCTTCATCTGTGTGGATTTCCGCAATCGAATACTTCGACGCTTATCCCTATCGGGCAATGAGTGTTGATCCGCGAATCGCCGATTCCGTTATCGAGTCGGGCAATGCTACCGGCGTTGCATTGACTATCGCTGTGCGCCATAACGTTCCGCTTCGCGGACACCTGCAATTCACGGTACAGGTTGGATGCGCGGAGTACAAGCAACTGATGTTCATCACGGGCAACGCCACCGCACGCGACACCCGCTATGCACGCACCGACGCAAAGGATTATGACTCGCTGTATGCCGTGCTGCAATCCATGACGGTGAACCATACATCGCTTGGCTATAAAAGCGGACGCGAGGTGATGTTCGGCAAAGCCGATAACGTGCGCGATTCGGTGGAGTGTATTTACACGGGGCGCAAACTGCGGACAGCAGGCATCCCGCCCAACGGCGAGTTCAACACCGAACATACGTGGGTGCAAAGCCGCGGCTCATCCAACGAACCCAACCGAAGCGACATCAATCATTTGTATCCCACCTATCCGCGAGCCAACAGCATCCGCGCCAACTATCCCTTTGGCAGTGTGGCAAAGCAACTGACTGATGCGGAAGGCGGTTCGCGCTTGGGTATTACCGCAACGGGCGACACCGTGTTCGAGCCACGCGCCGTCAGCCGGGGCAATATCGCCCGCAGCATCTTCTACTACCTTGTTCGCTATGGCAATGTGACGGGCTATTACACCTCGCCGTATTCGATGGATGCCACGCTGCGCCAATGGAATGCACAAGACCCGCCCGACGCACGCGAGCGCACCCGATGCGACACAATAGCCGCGTATCAAGGCAAGCGCAATCCCTTTGTTGATATACCTGAATTTGCAGAGCGGTTGAACTTCCTTGGCGCCGCCCCTCTGCGGCATCCCGTTCTGCTTCCGCACAATGTCCGCTTCAACCCCGATGATACAATGCTCCTCACATCCCATATTTTCAACCCGCTACCTGTACCACGCACTATCACCGGCATAACACTCAGCCACCCGTCGTACATTGCTTTTGAGAATATTGGGAATGATACCACGCTCGGCGCATTGGAAAACCGCCGTTTCTCCATGAGGATAAAGCCGTCCAATCCATCACCGCCCGCACGCATGTTGGTTGCCCTCTCGTTCAGCGACGGAACAGCCGACACCATCACATTCAGCAACTGTTCGCTGTTGAGCGTTGCATCATCCGCCGATGTAGAACCGCCCGTTACCGTTATCCCACATCCTGTGCGCGGAGTGGCGCGGATTGAATCGTCCATTCCGTATTCTTCGCTGCAAAGCATTACGCTTCATTCCGTCAATGGAGTGGAAGTTGCCGACTTGCACCCACTTGCCGAGTCAAGCAGCAACGGTGTGAGCATTCAACTCGATACAACCGGACTTAGTAATGGCGTGTACTTGTTGCACATCCGTACTGCTACTATGCACATCACGCGGATGATTGTTGCGCTGCGTGACTAATGGTGTGGCGTATTATCCCACGTGCGGATAACGGCAGCCCACAGCACGGCATTGACTTTCTCGATGGGGTGCGGCGTAGCAGGCAGCATATACATTTGTGCATTCGGAATGTGCTTGAAGACGGGAAGGGTTTCGTCGTAGCTCACCATTGTGTCGTAATCACCGCGTCCCAAACAAACAGGACACGCAACCTTGAGAAGCACATCGGGCGTGATTCGCGGATTCGCGCCTAAGTCCAGCATCATATCCTTGGTCTTTTCCAAGACAGTCCGCCAGCCCGCAGCAGTGTGGCGACGCTCAAGTGCGGCTGCAAAAGCGGGTACTTTCTCAAGCATCACATCAGGGTCGAGAAACCTCACCTCTTTCGCCGCCGATTCGGGCGACCAGTCGAACTTTGTTCCCAAGGTGACAATCGAGTGAATCAGTTCCGGCTCGTGTGCAGCAAGCCACAGCGCAACGTAGCCACCCATACTGTAGCCAACAATTCGCACAGGCGCAAGGTTGTTTTCCGTAATAAACGCCCGCAGGTTTTCTGCAAAATGCTCGATGCGGAATGCACGTCCGCCGTCGGGTTGCGAGCCGTGTCCTTCAAAGTCCAGCGTCAGGTTGTTGTAGTCGGGTAGTTCTGCGATAAGCGGGGCAAACTGTGCCGACGCACCTAATGCGCCGTGCAGATGTATCAGTGTATTCATGTTATGAGTTTTCTTTACGTAGTAATTGACGAATGGCAGCAAGATGCGAGAGCAACACAAGCGGAACAATAACGCCTGGCAACCATACAAACGGAATATGCAGCACGGCGATATTCGGTTGTGTAAAACCGAATTGCTGGAACGGCGTATGAAGCGAGAGTATAGCAACACCAACGATATTCAGCACCAAGCAGAGCGCAAGGATATTCCACACAAGCAGCACTCGCCGTGATGCTCCGCGTTTGAACACCAGATACCAAACTACCGGTGCTGTCAATCCGGCAAGTATATCAAGATTCCTTCCTTCGAAGGTCATTTCTTCCGGCACGGCATAGGCAATGAACAGCAGATACAATATGATTTCAACGGGGATGCGGCAGCTATGCACGAGCGTCAATCGCTCAAGTGAGAGTGCGTCGAGAAACATACGCCCGCGTTGCGTTGCGAAGAGGATGATTGTCAGAATAATCGGCGGCAGGACCAATGCAGGAAAGCGTGGTGGTTGCACCATTGTGTCGAGATAGAATCCCGAAGCACCAATGATGAGTTGCATCACCATCCACACCCCGCAGACAATCAGCACTGATATGCGGCGATTGGTTGCTGTTGCCATATACCATACCGTTGCGAATGTTGTCAGCGTGAACAGCACAACAACATAGATAGGAATAATCTCAAACATCATCATCTACCTTCTGTTCAACATATAACTTACCCTAGCGCAAATTAGCGGCTGTTCATACTCTATGATTGTACTCTTTGCGGTTAAATCCCGTTCTCACTTAATCACAAACTCCGTTCTGCGATTGCGGGCGCGGTTGCCATCGCTGTCGTTGCTGACAAGCGGACGCGATGAACCGAATCCCGCTGCCGAGAGCCGTTTTCGCTCCACACCATTAGCAACAAGTGCTTCGAGAACTGCTTCCGCCCGGCGTTGAGAGAGTCGTGCATTCAGGTCGGGAGTGCCGCGATCATCGGTGTGTCCGCGTATTTCCATCTGTATGCCGGGATGTGCGCGAAGCGATGCCGCCACTATTTCTATGAATTGCATTGACCCGGGTTGGATGACCGCCTTGCCTGATTCAAATTCGATATTGGCAAAGGTGATACTGCCCGCCGTGTCGCGCTCGGTAAAGAGCGAGCGGTCGTAAGTTCCCCGCCCCGTAACGCGCTTCACACCAAGTTCGGGAAGAGCGACCCCGAACCGCACATGGTGGATTCCCGCGCAGGCGGGCGGTGTGTAGGTAATGCGGTAATAGGTTTTCAGCGAGCGGTAAATATCAGCAAACACATACGGAAATTCTTCGGTGGTGTAAATACGGTAGTTGCGACCACCCGTCAGGCGCGACATTCTTGTCAGTACGCTGTCGTCTGCTCCGCCATACGCAATGGTATAGAGCGGAATCCGCTTTGCATACGCCACGCGACATGCTTCTGCCAAACTTAGGCGTGAGTTGTTATCATCACCGTCGGTGAAGAGGATAACCGCTTTCTTGAACTCGGCGGGAGCTTTCATAAGTTCGTTCACTGCAACACCGGCTGCATCATAAATAGCAGTACCGCCGATTTCATTCGCCGTGTTCGGATTGAAAGCAGCACGCCAGCGCGACGTATCACCACTAATCGGAACTTCCACCACCACCTTACCGCCGAAGGGTATCACCGTCAGCATATCGCCTTTGCTGATGATGGACATGGTGCCGCTTACTGCTTTACGCAACCGGCGGATACGGTCGCTTCCCATCGAGGGCGATTGATCTATAACAAAGGCAACTGCATACGGGTCGTTGATGTCGCCGCGCACTTCCTCCACACGGAACGAGTCCACCGTTACCGCCGTTCCGTTGCAGGAATCCACTAACGTGCGCCAGTAATTCCGGTACGTTCCCCGCCCCATAAATCGCGGCGGTGCAAGCCCCATCACAAATCGTCCGGTCGAGTCGGTGATAGTTGCCCTGATGCTTACCGTTTCGGGATAGCGGCTGTCGTCCACGGCGCGCACATCCACAGTTGCAGGCGCTAATTTCTTTGGCTCTTTGAAAAAGGTGGTGTCATTGCTTGCTTCTCGTTTTGCAGCCCTGCGCCGAGTTATCGTTACACTTCCTATACCGATTCCCCACCGTTTTGACCTAACCGTATCACTCTGATGACGGAGCAAGGAATCGCGTTGCCTGCCTGTACTAATTGCGATAAGCGAGTCAATCCGTTTCTGCTCCACCGTTTCGTCGGTTGTCTCTGCATTGTTTCCTGACGTTGAATCCTGTTGCGCGTACAGATCAGCGTCGGCTTCAGAATCATACATTCCCTCCATTGCAGCCGAATCGAACGTTATGGTCTTTCCTGCCAATTGCTTTGCCTCGTATTCCTTTGCAAGCGAATCCAGACGTACCGATGAATTCATGTATTTGGGTTTATATCCGGGCGGCGGAAGCATCGAGTCCACATACTCTATCATCTTGTGGGGCAGGCAACCCGATATGAAGAGCACCACACCGCACACCAACCATATCCGCAGTCGGTGCATGTGTTTATACAGGTTCAGGTATGTATTCATGCTGCGTGAACGTTATTGCCCTAAGTGTTCATGAACGCTATCAACCGTCGGCGGGTTTCGGCGCAGGGGGTTGTACCGGAGGTTGCGCCGCTGAGGCGGCTGGTTTCTTTTTGGCGGCTAGTTTAGCTGCCCGCAATTTGTTATAATCAATGGACTCGCGGAGTTTGAACGTGGTATCAATCACGCCGCGTGCAACAAGTGTATCATACGCCGTTATGTAGCGTTTCCGGTTGGGAACAGCACCACGCGCATCACGCGGCACTTGCGACATCGGGATTAACGCTTCTTCCACCTCCATCGGCTTGTCGGGCAGGGAAATCACATTCTGTTTATTCGAGGCAATATCCAACCAGGGACCGAACCGCTTGCGTTTGTACTCAAACATATCAAGGATAATCACCGGTGTTCCCGTGAACGGAATGAAGCGTTTGTTTGTATCCAACTTCGCGGTCTTCACCCATTTGAAGAGCCATTTCGCATCATCCATAAACTGGCGTACACACGAGTGCGACACCGGACGACCAGGCATATCGAACTGATGGAACGCATTACCTGCATACTGATGGAAGTTCACGGTGAACGGCAGTTTCCAGAACTCGTTCAATGATGATATTCTCATCTCTTGCTTCCAATTCACGCCGTAACGACCCGGAAAGGTCGGCTTACCTTTTGTTCCGGTGTTACATGCGGCATATCGCACAAGCTCGCCATATTCATAACAGGCATACGCTTGATGTCTATTGGAAATCATGATAATTTTCGGGATGCCCGCTGCTGCGGAATAGAATTGCGGGAACACTGAATACGCACGCAGGTCTTTTGAAATAACCGATGGCAGGACAAGCGAGTCACCAACACGGATGTACCTGACTTCCTTCCTGTTCAATACTGCAAGAACCTTCGCACTGTCTTTGGAAACGCCCACTGAAAATACCCGCTTTATCGAATCAAGCGCTGCCGCCGACTCAACATAGATACGGCGGTATGGAATCGAATCGAAACGCGACTCCGCGGCGCGTTTTCTGAGTTGCAGCAATGAATCCGCCCGTGCTGTTGAATCGCGCATGGCATTTTCATAACGGACTTTCTCCTGTTGTTCGGCTATGGCTCGCTCTTCTTCTTCGGATTGCCATATATCGCAACTGGCAAGCAGAACTGCACAGAGCATTATGCCTGAACACAGTAATGAATACATACGGAATGTGGTGATTGTCATACGTTGCAATAAGATTTGATGCAAAATACTACGTTGGCAATGCACACAAAAAACCAACACAAAAAAAGAAAGGCAGAGCTGTAAAGCCCTGCCTTTCCTATTGTCATTCGCAATGTGCGAGGGACTGACTATTGTGATTAGTCAACCTTCGTGATGCGAGCCGTCATACGCTTGCCGTTCGGCATAACCACCTCGATGTAATACACACCGTTGGTGAGAGCCGATACGTCGAGCGAGCGTACGTTGTTTTCGCCTGCTGCAACGCTGCCGAGGTCGAGGTTCATAACCTCTGCACCGATCAGGTTGCGGATAATCAAGCGAGCTGAAGCGTAATCCTCATCTGCGTTCATTTTCACGAACACATTTCCGTTGGTCGGATTCGGATAGAGTGTGAGACCGTTGTTCAGCATTGTTTCAGCAACGTTGACCAATGTATCCACAACTGATTCTTCCGATTCGTTCACACAACCGTTTTGGTCTGTGATACGGACGCGGTAGCGTCCCGGACCGCCTGATGTCCAAGCGTCAATTGTTTGCGATGTCGCACCGCTAATAACTGTGCCGTTACGTGACCAAGTATATGTAGCTGCTGTGCTTGAACGGAGTACGTTATTTGTACGTGTGATTGTCGGACGTGGCGGTGTCGGGAATTGCGTAACCGTGATGGATTGCGATTGACCCGTACAGCCATTTGTATCTGTTACCGTTACAGCGAAGAGACCGCTTGTCTTTACAACGATGGTCTTGGTTGTAGCACCGTTCGACCATGCGTATGCTGCAAAGTTGCCACCTGCATCAAGAACAACACTGTCGCCTTGGCAGAATTGAGCCGGATTCTTGCTTGCTGTGATAACCGGAGCCGGTTTCGGATTAACTGTTACAACAAGAGGTGTTGAGGTTGCAGCACAGTTGATAGCGTTTGTAACCGTTACGGTGTATGAACCTGCGGTTGTCACTGTCAATGTACGTGCCTGTCCAACTTCTGTTGTACCACGGAACCACTTCCATGTAGCGTATCCTGCACCTGCATCAAGAACAACATTGTTGCCTTCACAGAATGTTGTCGGACCGTTTGCTGTTACCGATACTGTCGGTTTCGGCGAGATCTTCACTTCCACTGCGTCGGTTGTTTGCTTACAACCATCAACATATGTGATTTCGCAGCTATAGAATCCTGCGCGTGTCACGGTGATGGAGTTGCCTGTTCCGCCGTTGCTCCAGCGATATGTCTGAACATTGCTTGCTGTAACGCTGAGTGTTACGCTTCCGCCTTCACAGAATTCCGTCGGACCGCTTGCTTGCGTAACCGGTTTCGGACGGTTTGTGATAGATACCGTAATTGGTGTGCTTGCATTGCTTGTACAGCCATTGATGTCAATAACTGTTACTGAATACGAGCCGCCTTGTGTTACGGTGATGCTCGGAGTTGTAGCACCAGTGCTCCATGCGTATTGTGCAAAGCCCGGTGTAGCTGCAAGTGTTACGCTACCGTCTGTACAGAGTGTTGTCGGACCGCTCGGTGTGATTGTCACAACCGGACGTGAGTTCACTGTGATTTGACGTGTAGCTGTTGCTTGACAGCCCGTTGCTGTGATTGTTTCGAGAACGCTGATTGTTCCTGTGTATCCTTGGATACCCACGTTCGACCAGTTAACCGATACAGTGCGTTGGTTGTTAGCACCAACGATTGCCGAAGTGCCGCCCGATACTGTCCAGAGGTAGGTGATGCCTGCCGACTGTGTTGTATCCACATAAGTATGTGTTGTGTTCACGCATACAGGGTTGTTGCCTGTGATGAGCGGACGCGGGAGCGGGTTGATTGTCACCGGATTGATGGTTGCTGTGTTCGAGCATGAGCCAAGTGCAGGCGGTGTTGTTTCAACAACCGTTACTGTACCCGGGTTAGTCGAGCCCCATGTTACCGAAATCGAGTTGGTGTTCGATGCACCGTTGATTGCACCGCCTGTTACTGTCCAATTGTAGGTGTTACCAGCTACGTTCGGTGTTGTATAGGTCTGTGTCGAGAGTGCACATACTGCAGCCGGACCTGTGATAGCAGGTGTCGGGAGTGCGCGGATGATAACATTTTGTGTAGCACGTGTGTTACATCCTGTTG
>JAEUSO010000370.1 GCA_016788605.1 Candidatus Kapaibacterium sp.
TTGCGCTCGATGTAGGTGCGCGGCAGTCCGGTGAATGCGGAGATTTTTGCGGCGGCGGCACGCTCTTCGGCGGCGGTGCTGCCATAGCCCTTTGCCAAGAGTGTGGCATACGCGCCGGTGCTGAATTCGCGTGTGTCGTCAATCAACGTTGCGAAGTTTTTCCGGTAGGCGGGGGCGCAAAGTCCGTGATACCATGCTGTGGCGGCGATTGCGGGAAGAAAGCAGAGATACGGAAGATCGTTGCCAGGCGACTCTTCGTGCGCGATGGTTTGGAACGAGAGTACCGAGGATATAAGCGCAATGCCGTTGATACTCATGCCGTGTGCCGATTGCAGATAGTTGGCAAGGGCGGCGGCGCGTGTTGTGCCGTAGCTTTCGCCCGCCAAAAATTTGGGCGACATCCAGCGGTTGTTTTCGCTGGTGTAACGGCGGATGAACGCGCCCACCGATGCGACATCTTCCGTCACGCCGTGGAATTCTTCGCGCTTGCTTTCGCCTGCGGGGCGGCTGAACCCCGTGCCAACAGGATCAATAAACACGAGGTCGGTCCATGCAAGCCATGTTTGCTCGTTCTCGATAAGGCGGTATGGCGGCACGGGCGGATATGCGCCGTCGCCGTGAAGGTCGAGCCGTTTCGGACCCAACGCGCCGCAGTGCAACCACACCGACGACGATCCGGGTCCGCCGTTGAAGGCAAATGTTACCGGACGTTCGCCGCCTTTGCCCGTATCGGCGGTATATGCCATGTAGAACACATCGGCTTTGGGTTTGCCGGTGTCGTCTGTCAGCCGCATGAATCCTGCTGTTGCAGTATAGCGGAGTTGCCGTCCGCCGATGGTGACGGAGTGCGTTGTTACGCTTGGCGGTTGGATGCCGGGCAGAGCTTGCGTCACTGCCGGTTGCACTTCGGTTTGTTCACTCATAGATTGATGTCCGTCGTCGTTGGGTGTTACAGTGTTATGCGACCGCCGATTGCAAAAAGCAATGTGCGGTTGGTCGTGCTTGCATCGCTTTGAGTTCCCGCCGGATACACCACCACATTCGATATACCGGGCAGGTAGCGCAGCGACAAACTTGTTGCCACCGTGGGTGTGATAACATAGTCGAACACAAAGCCCGCAGTCAGCAGCAGTTCGCCGCCTTTCATGGTGGATTTTTGAATATCAACGGGTGTGGTTGTGGTGTTGCCGTCCTTGACCAGTTCCACATTATCAACACCGCTCGAAAACAGCCCGTAGCCACCGCCCGCAAAGACCGACATCTGCAACGTGCGGAAATTCAGAATGCGGTATTCGCCGCTGAGCAGGAATGTGATGTACGTCAGTTTGCGGTAGGTGGTTCTATCCACAAAGGATTGCGTCAGAGCTTGCTGCCCTCCGCGGTTCATCATCCAGACCTCGGGACGGACGCGCAAGTTGGGAAGCGACGACACAACGGGTATCCGCGCACCGATGCCCACATTGGCGGTGGTGTAGTTACGCAGTTGTACAAAGCCCTCGGTGGAAACAGGAGTCGGGGTTATACTTTGGGCATTGATGCCGATGCCAAGATTCACATCAAGGTAGATTGGTTGCGACGGCGCTTGTGCATAAGCATCAGCCGAACGTGCAAGCAACAGCACTGCCACAGCAAGCAGGAATAAAATGCAGCGTCCGTGCCGCAGAGTACAATCCGTTGTCATGTTCATGGTTCGTAGCGTATGGGTATGTGGTTTCGTAAATCTGCGTGCCATAGACATACAGCCCGCACGTCGGGAAAATAACAAGCAACGGTGAATGGCAGTATAGTTCTCTTGGTTCAGGTGAGTGGAAAGAAGGTGTGAGGGGGAAGGGTAGAAACTAAACTCCATAGCATCATACTTCATACTCTGCCATGTCATACTTTGAATTGTTCTTATTCAAAACTGCTTTATAGTATTAGAGTGATTCATAGTATTTTCTCAGTTTGGCAGCAATAAGTATTCTTCTCTGTTCCAAGAAGTCAGTATAATTTGTAATTGTCATATCCATGATTGTTGCTGGAATGTCATTATCCGTCAAGTTTGTATAAAGTGTTGTAATGTCGCTAATTCCCCCAAAACGTAAATCGCCCCCATTACATTGGTCTTTTAAAATTGCAAAGTAGTCATTTGGTGCTCGGTTGCCAACTTTTACATTAATCTCAGTCTGCATGTAGACATAATTAGCAACCTGGTTATATAGTGATTTAGTTAGTCCGTTCTTTTTCAAATAATCTTTCGGGAACAAATGATGAATGTCGCCCTTATGTTGAATAAGATCCTTAACAGAAATGTCTTTGGAAAGAAAGCCTTTATGATTGAATTTGCATAGTGCCGCCATATAAACACTGAACGCAGGGCTGTTCCTACTTGATGTATTGAGTTGCTGAACCAAACCAACATTCCAAAATCCGTCTGAAAGCTCTGCAGCCTCAATTTCTGTCAGATACTCTTTATAGTTTCTGTTTGCAATGTTGCGAATATCAAAATCAATAGTTGATTCAGGACTACCCGAATATCTGCCTGTAAGTAATGAAAGTACTAACCACTTTCTAACCGCAGTTTCTATTTCAGCATCGTTTACTTTATCTGCACGCAGTTTGAGATAAAGGATATACGCGAAGTTGAGTGAGTTTTGAGAACCGATTAAACTAGAGTCAACAAAACCTGCTGACTTAACAATCATCACGAAACGTTTGAAATGTGTTTCGTTTACAAAATTCAAAACTCCTTTTTTGAGTTTGGTATATGATTCCTGAGCAATATC
>JAEUSO010000371.1 GCA_016788605.1 Candidatus Kapaibacterium sp.
AGGACGTGAAAACATGGCAACAATTGTTGATATACAGCTGAATAGGCTGCGTCAATTGCTGGCTGAAAAGCAAATCAACCTTACCCTAGATGAAAAAGCGAAAAATTGGCTTGCACAACGCAGGCAAATCCGCCGAGCTCGTATAGTCCTTGCCAGACGGCGCAGATAACAGACCTTAAGAATACTATGAACGAACCCAAAAGAAGCACTATAACATCGAATGTTGAGAACGGATGGTTTCAGAAGATGTCGCTCATGCTGATTATTGCAGCATGTATTGTTATTGGTATCGAAACGAACCACGAATTCTATGCAAAGCATTATCGGATTCTCCATACGATAGACCTCATCATCATCACGTTATTTGCGTTTGAGCTTGTCATCAGGTATGTTGCCAACATCCGCGAGTACGAAAGAGTGCACGGACGGGCAAGCTATACAAATTTCTTCCGTGATTGGTGGCATGTGCTTGATGTGGTGATCGTCATCATCTGCCTGTTGCCGCATTCGGAGTTTTTTGCCGTATTGCGAACACTGCGCATTCTGCGTGTCTTCCTTTTGATAGATGAAATTCCCCGCTTAAAAATTTTAGTGAATGCACTAGTAAAAAGCATACCGTCCATGGCGTATGTCATGCTCCTGCTCGTGTTGCACTTCTATGCGTATGCTGTTATTGGCACAGACATCTACGGACGCAGTGGCGTTACACATTTTGCGACACTCAGTACTTCGCTTCTCACCTTGTTTCAAGTTGTGACGGGTGACGGCTGGAGCGACATCATGCGTTCGGTGGAAACTACTGCGCCACAGATTCCTGAAATTGGTGTTGCACTCTATTTCGTCAGTTTCATCGTTATTGGTGCAATGATATTTCTTAACCTGTTCATCGGTGTGATCACTAATGAGATAGCCGAACTTAAAGCGAACCATGACCGCGAGCAATACTTGAATAAATGCAGCCAAAGCACAGACCATTTTGAAATGACCATTCATCAAGCGGAAGAACAACTCCGTGAATTGCAAAAGACATTAGCGATGATTCGCACTATATCCCAAGCAAAAGAGACATCAGCAAGCCAGAATACCGCTGCCGACGTTTCATAACCACTATGTTGGGTAGTCGTTGTACCTCATCAACAGCACCTTACTATCTTTGCCACATTAAGCAGCATACCTCAAACAATCCCGAACTACACCGCTACATGATACTGACTCCCCGCAGCATACGGACATGCGTAGTACTATTGTATTCTCTCTTCTTCACTACAACGCTTGTCTCTCAGCAATTCACGATTCTTGATATTGATGTAACACGATTCCCCACACTGAGTGCGCGGCTCATTGCATTGGATACAACGCTGAATCTATCCGCATTTTCTGCAAAGGATATTACCGTCCGTGAGAACGGTTACAAGACATCGCTTCTTGGTATCAGCTCTGCTTCGCGCACACCTGATTCAGCACAATCGGTGGTGTTCGCTGTTGATATGGCATCGAGTATGGCAGTGCGTCCCGGCAGGATTCCCTTTTTGAAAAAGTTTATTCAATCGGTAGTACAGAATTTATCGCATGATGGCTGTGAGTTCGCTGTTGTGCTTTTTGATAATGAGCCGATAGTCGCACAGAGCTTAACGTCCGATAGATACAGAGTAGGTACAGCATTGGATAGTATCGTACCGCTTCGTGGCACAAGCTACCAACCACTCTTTACCCATCCCAAAAATGGCATATTCTCGCTCTTGGAAAAATCAAAGAAAAAGAAGACGGTTATTATCGTATCAGATGGATATACAAACGAAAATCTTGATGAGATTCGTAGCGAGGTACAAAAGCGTTCCATCACTGTTCATACTGTAATGTTGGAACAGCCCAATATGCCACAGCTTCGTGCAATAAGCGATGCCACACGAGGTGCATCACTTGATATTCTTGAAGCCGACCAATCGGCGGAGCGCATAGCGGCATCGCTCTCGAACTACATGCGTGGATATTCGCCGCTTACTGTTACATGGAATGCACTATCGTTATGCAACCCGGCAAAAAGGGCAGACATCGAAATCACACCGCTTCTGACCACACACGGTGTTCGCTACAACGTTCCTGATTCATTGGTGCCCGACCTGCAACCAACAACGAACGATGTCAGTTTTGGAGCGGTTGCCAAAGGAATCACAGCTACAAGCACCATCCAGATTTATAGTACAAAAACAGCACTGACAATTGACTCATTACGGATTGCAGGTTCTCCTGTCTTTCGATGCATAACGGCATTCCCTGCGACGATTACACCTGACAAACCGTTATCTGTTGAAATAACATGCACTCCGACGGATTCCGCATTCACCTACGCGGAACTGACACTTTTTTCTTCACGTTGTAAAAATGTTGCCATAGCTGTCAGTTGCGGGTTCCCGGGGATACCGCCGCAAAAACAATCACTACGGGTTGTGCAGCCAAACGGCGGTGAGATACTCACAACAAACAACATGTACACTATTCAGTGGGAAGGAATGCCGCCGCTGCATTATAGCAGGGTTGAGCTGAGTACCGATAATGGCAAATCATGGCAGCAACTCGCAGAAAATATCCAAGGCAACTCGTATCAGTGGCAGATTAAAGGTACAGGTTCAAAAGAGTGTTTGATTCGCGTCAGGCATAAGTACACAAATGATGACGGTGCAACAAAGTTCATGCAAACCGATGTTTCTGATGCACCGTTCACAATCCAAGCG
>JAEUSO010000372.1 GCA_016788605.1 Candidatus Kapaibacterium sp.
GTTTGCTATATCCGCCTTTCTGTTTGCAGAGGAGCGGTGTATCCAGTCACCAACCACATTCAATAGCTGAACGGGTGCGGCAGAGCACGAGAGACAGGGTGCTAAGCGTAGGACATCAGGCAGGAAGCCCCCCGCTT
This sequence comes from Candidatus Kapaibacterium sp., assembly GCA_016788605.1. GTDB lineage: Bacteria > Bacteroidota > Ignavibacteria > Kapaibacteriales > NICIL-2 > JAEUSO01. Next base: position 138 of record JAEUSO010000372.1, read on the forward strand.
CCCTTGCGGAATGCTAAGGGGGCGTTACTGCGTTGATGTATCCTTACTTAGATAGAGTAGTTACTGATTGTTACGGTGTAATCGTTCAGATACTGACCGTGGGGAACAGATGGGGGAACCGTTACACTACCGCCAACCCAGTAGAACAAACCGGAACCAAGACCAACACCCGGAATCCCTACGGTTCCCGGCAGTTGGAATGTGCCTGTTTGTCCTGCGTTTAGAGAAAGTTGCGGCGTAGCATCAGTTGCGCTTGCCTGTGGCGGCGTAATTCCAAGCGGGCTTCCCGCCAAGAACACGGTACCACGGGTAAAGGTAATGCTCGGGTTGAGCGGGTTTCCATCCTTATACAGAGTTAAGGTGTTCGGAAACGTCACATCAATCCACGCTGTTGCTTCGCCGCGTACGGCATAAAGCAAGGGGCTGAGATTACCACCAACCGACTTTGTTTGTCCTTTCACCATCCATCCAAAATCCCAATACGCACTGCATTGAATAGATGCATTACGGGCAACATTGATGTTCAGAGTACCAGATGCCGTTGGGTTTGTGATTTGGGCGAGAAGATGTGTTCCCTGAGTACTAAACAGTATCCCCACCAAGAGTATGACCAATCGTTGTGTTTTCATGATTGTATCCTGTTAAATATGGTCGGGATAGTTCGGGCTGGTATGCCATGCGCCGGACGTGTTGGGGAGGTCTGGCTTTATCTGGCAGCCCTGCCGAACTTAAGAGGGCAGTCGCCGCACATTGTTCCTTTGCCCCCGCGAAGTCCCTAACGCACGGCTTCCTGCCTTTATCATCCTTAGATACTGTAGTTAGAGATTTGACATGATGCTACAACTGCTTTAGCTCCTGTTGTTACACCTGTAAAATCAACTTTAACACGAACAAATCGAGTACCATCAGGTACTTGTCCAAGCGTTCCGCTGAGTTGATGATTTGAAGCTAAATTATATGAACCAATACCAGGATTAGCTATAGGACTCCAGCTTCCGCTCATAAGTGTAGCTGTTTCTGCAGTAGGGTTGCTTAATGTTACACTACCGGAACCTGAACCAACATTAACTTGTGTTTGTATATCCAGTGTAGCCGTTGCTTCACCAGTAATATCAAAGACAAAGAATCCTGTGTTTTTTGTTTGTCCAATTACTACCCAAGTACCAGCTCCAGTAGCTAGAGTACTTGTTCCAGCATTAAAGGCAATGTTAGCATTACGAGCAACATTAACATTAACTGTACCTGAAGCTGACATAGTACCACCAAAACCAATACCTTGTGCATACGATGCAACGGCACCACATGCGAGAATTGCGAGAATCGCAAAAAGCTTTTTCATGAGATTTTTCCTCAAAAAAATGTTTGAATAAATGAATTAAGAGAGAGAGAATTATCGTAACAAAACGGTATGCACGCCGCAGCAAAGCGGAGCGACTACCGGTTGTGCCGTGTTGGCTGGCAGATTGCAGGGTGTTTTGTTGTACCCCGATCTGCATACCACCTACGGCACGAAAAAAACCGACAGAAAAAAATGATTCGCGTCTATCTCGATTGTCAAAGAACAGATGATACCGGTTGTTGCCGGATACCGATCACACAGGTACTGATAGCACCGGTGTGGATGATACCCACGTTAAAGAGTATAACTTGTAATCGTCACGGTGTACTGTCCCGTATATGCGCCCGCCACCGTTCCCTGCGGAATCGTCAGCGACCCGCCCACCCAATAATCCGCCCGACGCATCGAGACAGCGTTGTTGGTTGGGGTTGTGCCCTGATAGTTATACGATAGCGTGGGGTCGGTAGGCGCAAGGTTCGGTCCGGTGCTTTGGGTCGGCGTACCGCTTGGCGGCAGCGCGTCGTCACTGACCAAGCGTTTCACTTGGTTGCGGTTCATGGTAATTGTTTCGCTTCCGCCTTGCCGAGTCAATACGCAGGTCAGCGGGAAGGTGATACCGGTTGTTGCATTCGGCTCGGCGGTTACGCCAAAGCGCAGCGACTGAGCAGCCGATGCGCCGTAAGGGTCAATGGTCTTGGTTTGTCCGGCAACCATCCACCCGAAGTCCATATCCTGCACCGTTACAATCGTCACGTTGCGGGCGATATAGACATTGCGCGAGACGGCAAGGATGGGCGCGAGTACAGCGGGCGAAAGCGGTGTTGCATCGGCGGCGCATGAGTTAAGGTCGTTGTAGTCGCGGTCGCTGTCAAGGATTTGGCATGTGGCGGTTACGGTGGCATTTGTTCCGGCGTTCACCCCAGTGCCTGTGCAGCGAAGGCGAATCCATGTGTCGCGCGGCGCGGCGCTGCTATTCAAGGTGATGCACAAACTGCCCGTTTGCGATGTGGCTATCGTAGAAAATCCGCTTGTGCGCGAGGTCGTGCTGACTTGCACTTGATACGAGGCGAGCGAGAGATTACCCGAACCGGAGGTCACGCTCATATTCCACTGAATTTGCAGCCGTGTTCTCGAGGATGCCGTGACGCGATAGATAAAGTTCCCCATTTGAATTGCGCCCTGTGGAATGGTAATCGCATTGCCTGTTGCCCCGATCGGGTCGGTGTCGTCGAAGAAATTGACACGCTGTGCGC
>JAEUSO010000373.1 GCA_016788605.1 Candidatus Kapaibacterium sp.
TCCAAGAATGTAGAACAGCACTACACCAAAATGACCGAGATACTTGTTATTCGTCAGCGAGTGAATGAAGAATGATAACAAGTTGATTTGTAAAAACAATGGTATGGTAACCACAAGCACGTAGAACAGATACGTAGCAAGTTGATAATCAAAGTACCCTTGGATTGTTTGCATGAATACAGCAGCAACAATAAGAAACAGATACAGCACTGTATGGGCTAACGTAAGTGCCGTAATTTTTCCTATGTATGTCACGTGGATTGGTGCGGGCATCGCATCGAATGTCTGATGCAGTTTCAATGCCCGTTCCTTCCATGTTAGCTCCCCTGCATAGAGTGCGGAGATGATTATCCCATATAAACCGAAACCACTGATCGTTTCCAACATCAGAAATGTTACGGGATACAGGGTCAGGTCGGTGGTATGGTTGGTGTACCAAGCGTTTATGAAGAAGTTGGCAACACCGATGAGCGATATTGCAAGAAATGCCTTTTCGCGGATGATGAACTTGAAATACAGCTTTACACTTGATACAAACTGCGTCCACTCCGCACCGAACCCGAAGAACTGACTGACAGCGGGTACATTGACAGCATCCATACCTGATGTGCGTTCGCCTTCCTTAGCTTTTGCAACGGAACGCCTGACTTTCAGCGTCTCGACACTCATTCGGAACAACGAGTACATCAACGCAACAATACCGCAAGTTATGGCAATCCACACAACGCGGTTCAGTATCAAGTACCCGTCTAACGGTATGTGCAGAAAGTTGCGTTCAGCCGGAGTCCAATACATAGTGTCAAGCCGGAATGCTCGAAAACCGAACGGGTCGGAGAGAGCTGCAATGACGCGGTTTTCGATGTCTTGGGTGAAGTTAGAACTAATCTGCCATAGTATCAGCAAGGCAAACCCTTGCACATACACAGCAACAAAGTTTCTGACAATCAGCCCTACAGAGAATGATATGGCTGCAAAGAAAAAAGCATTGGGTATTGATATGACAAGATACGGTGTGAGATAAGCAAGAATGTCCCACACAGGCAATACTTTATCCGCATCCTTTCCGAACACCGGTGCCAGCATTGCACCCAAAAAGAGACCGAATGCCGCACCGAGGTAAATCATTAACGTCACGCTGAACGAGCCGATGAATCGCCCGATGACATATTGAAATTTCGTCATCGGTGTTGTATAAAGCAACTCATGGGTTTTCATCTCGAAGTCGCGGATAACCGACGTACCGGTAATCGCAGGAAGTAGCACTAACCCGATGATGGACATCGCCATCGTCATGTTTGCAAGAACATAGGGTGCATTGATTTTAATGAGTGGTCCCGACCCTCCAAGCGTAATGATGTCCGTTGTCATTGCCAAGAGCGTAAGAACAAACATCAGACCTGCAAAAATCTGTGTCAGGTATCTGCGGAGTTGATACCCGATTTCAAAACGAATGATATTCCAGAGCATTATGCCTCCACCTGTTGCTTGTTGGCGGCTTTGTGCATCTCGTTGAAATACACGTCCTCAAGATTCGGTTCGCTTTGAGTGAACAATTCACCGGGCTGTTCATCGGCATACACATGAACAAGCGGTTTGCCCGCCACAAGATTTGCCGATATAACTTTATGCGATTGCATCATAGCAGCAAGTTCTGACTTCTCAATCCGCTGTTTCCAGATTTTTCCACGCAAGTCATTCACAACGTCATCCGGCGTACCGCTCAGTAACACGTTTCCTTTGGCGATGATTGCCATGTTGGAACAGAGTTCGCGCACATCTTCCACAATGTGTGTTGAAAGTATCACGACGATGTTTTCACCAATCTCGCCAAGTAAATTCAAGAAGCGATAGCGTTCGGTCGGGTCGAGTCCGGCAGTGGGTTCATCAACAATAATCAACTTGGGATTACCGAGCAACGCGATGGCAATTCCGAGCCGCTGTTTCATCCCGCCTGAATACCCTCCGACATTCTTTTTGCGAACATCATAGAGATTCGTCCTACCCAGCAATGCTTTCACTTGTTCATTGCGTTCCTTCGTGTTGGTTATCCCCTTCAAGACAGCAAAATGGTCAAGGATGTTTTCGGCGGAGAGGTTCGGGTATAAACCGAATTCCTGCGGCAAATAACCAAGAATCTTACGGACATCCTCCTTTTGTTTCAGAACATCAATATCACCAAGCATGATTGAACCCGAGTCAGGTTCTTGTAGTGTGGCTATCGTCCGCATCAGGGAGGATTTGCCGGCTCCGTTCGGACCAAGCAATCCAAACATACCTTTCGGTATCTGCAATGTTATATCATTCAATGCACGCACGCCATTGCTGTACGTTTTACTTAGGTTTGTTACCACCAAATCCATTGTAGATTCTCCTGTAAATAAATGTTCAATACAAAATTTCGGTATATAATCTAACGGCGGGTACGAAACGTAACGGGTGAAGTTGCAGCATTTGTCAATTCACCTTAGGAAAAGTGGTTACATCCACCATCAACACTTCGTGAAGAAGCTTGTAAGTAAAGTGGTATAAGGACGATTTACACTTTTTTTTACGTATGAAAAAAATTTTCCTTGCATAGGTGTTTGTGTTACTCTAATTTCGCGGCAGAAATAATTGATGGTCGAACATTGAGTTCGCGCCAATGAAAATGTGGATAGCTGGTGTGGAAGGCGGCTATTCACTCGAGCGGTAGGTGGTGTGGAAGGCGCCTGCCGCTCACCTTTTTT
>JAEUSO010000374.1 GCA_016788605.1 Candidatus Kapaibacterium sp.
ATATTGCAACGCGACCTACGGATGCGCGAAACATTCCTGATTAATCTGGCATGGTTCGGCACCATGGGTGCAATGTCGCTGTGGATGATTGGCAACGGCACACTCCGCACGTATAATGATATGGTAACGATTGCCCTTGCAGGCGTGAGTATGAGTTCCGCCGCCGCCGTTCTGCTTACGTGGAAGCAACTGCGATTCTCGACCGATGGAACTGTGGCACTCTTGGCGGTGCTTCGCTTTGCTTCGCCGCAAGCATTGATGGTGGCGCTCTCGAACAGCATCCGGCAGTTGGATATTCTCTTGGTGCAGGTGTATTTCGGCTTACCGGCAAGCGGTGTGTATAACTCGGCAAAGATGTTCTACCGTGTGTTCGAAACGGCAACCGATGCGGGCATTGCCTTGATGTATCCGGCGGCTGTGCGGCTCTTTGCACAAAAGCGCGAATCAAGCATCATCACCATTTTTTCTAAAGCCATTTCGTTTATCCTTATTCCGACAATCGGTGCGGTGGTGATACTTGAACTTGGTGCAACTGATCTGCTTGTGGGATTACTCGGCGAGAAGTTCCGCGCAGCGGCACCGCAATTCAATGTGATGATTCTTGGTGCATTATTCCTGCCGTTTTTCATTTTACAATCGGTGGAATTAGCGCAGCATTACACAGGCAAATTGCTTCGCCATGTGGTTATCAGCATGGTATGCGGACTGCTCACGTTCTATGTTTTGGGCAAGATGCAACTCGCCACGTGGTTTCCGCTGGGAATAGTCGCGTATTCGTGTGCGTTTGCCGTGCAACTTGTGTGGAGTGTGCGAAGCGAACTTCATTTCCCTTTGTCGGATATATTCCGCGCCGTTCCTGACGCGCTCTCGTTTGTGCGTGATTTCCGCGCCGTGGGCGATAAGTAAGTCCGTCTGTCTGTGAATCTACGGAGTGCCGATTCACACGCATTTCGTAGCTTGTGTGCAACTCGTTTAGGTATTCATCTTATCAGGTATGTCGTTTCGCTATCACTGGTCGTTGGGAGTGCAGATTTTTCGGCGCAAGTTGCGCTCGTCCATTCGCATTATGTTTGGCATCGCGGCTGCAACGCTAATTGCGATTGCGGGCTTCGGCGCGTACTTTCAGGCGCGGCAAACAGTAATTGAGCATAAGGAAGTGGTAACGCTTGCACTCTTTGTAAAACCCGATGTCAATCCCGACGAATTGCACGGGTTGGAGAAAGACCTGCGGACGATATGCCCCGCTATCCGTACAGCCGCTGTGATGACACCCGACAGTGTGCGCGGGTACATTAACAACCAGTACGGTGTGAATATGAGCGAAGTGCTGCCGAATAATCCGTATCCATCGGTGATATTGCTCTCGTTCCATGCCGAGATGCTGTCGTGGCAGGTGTTTAACGCATTGACCGATGAATGCAGCCGGATTGAGTTCATCGAGAATATGGCATACCGGAGCGATTACATCAAGGCGGTATTCAACGAGGAAGTCATGTTAGTATGGATTGGTATTGGCGGCTTTATTTTAGGTATGTTGTTTATTACCGTATTACTCTCCTTTTCATTCCGTGCCGAGCCGACGCTTGGCGAAGCTGATGTTCATGTTGCAGAAATGTTGGGCGCGTCACGAGGCGGGTTTCGCATTGCATCACTCTCGCGTATAATCCTTTGCAGTATTGTCGGCATAGGTGTTAGCGTCGGGGTCGGTTTGCTAACGCTGATGTACACCGAGTCGTTACACTACACCCATATCATCGGCGCATTATGGATGCCGTTGGCATGTGCAGCGGCAATGGTTTTCCTGATTGCCTCCCTTGTTTCCTTGCGTAGCGTACCGCGCTAACCACCACCATTACAGAAAAAAAAAAGCCGCATCAGATTAACACCCCGTGCGGCTTTGGTTTGTATGAGCTGTCGTTTTATTTTTTGCCGGTCGGCGGTTGCGCCGAAGCAAAGAGCGCTTTCTTGATGCCTTGGAATTTCTCGGCAGCCGCACCCGGAATCGAGGCGCGCGACATCAGTTGTAAGAAAACATTAGCAGCAGGAATCGTCATCTCAACGGTGTGCATGTCGTTCTCGCCTTTTTTGTCTTTCACCGCTTGGTCATAGACCTTCGAGAAAATACCGCGCACAACAAGAAAATCGTCCACTTCCGAGCCGTTGATATTCACGCTGTTTAGCACCCGCACGATAAAGTCAAGGTCGCTGGTGGAAAGCTGCGGTTTAATTGTTTGTTGCGTTGGAATTGTTTCTTCGGCTTTTCCGCCTGCTTGGGCGAATGTTGCTGTTGCCGCGCCAAGAGTAAGCATCGCAGCGACAACATAAATCATCCATGATTTCATAATAGGATTTGATAATGGTAAAACAATACAGATATGCAGGTGAGAGAGACAACAATAGTGCCAAAAAATGATACGCTGCCTGCTTTGCTACAAGCCCACACCAACAGAAAAGCGGTGAAGCGAACCGGCTGAACTAAGCGAACTCATCGCATAGTCAATCGTGATTTCCTTAATCTTTGCTCCCGCGCCAAGCGAAAGCCCCGCAAGCCGCGCTTGCGTATCGAATGCAGTGGCGTTACGGACGGTGTTATCATATCCTAAACGGACTTCCAATACTTTGCCCAGATATAATTCGCCGCCGATGGAGAAGTTCTTAAAACGCTCCAAGACGGATTGCTGATCTTCTGCCAAGCGGTT
>JAEUSO010000375.1 GCA_016788605.1 Candidatus Kapaibacterium sp.
GATCAATCTGATAGGAAATCTCATGTAGCTCTTCGTCAAGTTGCGGAGACCGATCATCTGCATGACAGAGTTCGGCATGTCGTTGCAGCAATGCGTTCAGCCGCGGCTTGCCTTCTACAACTGCATGTAATGCAGTACCGGAATATGTTAGTAACGGGGCTTGATCCAAAAACATATAGTGTATAGACGAGTTGCGGGCAACAGTCCCGGTATCGTGTGACTCCACACCTGCAATGATTCGCAACAGGGTGGACTTACCGGCGCCATTCCGTCCTATGAGTCCAACCCGTTCACCATCTTCCATACCGAACGAGATGTTAGAGAAGAGGAGTGTCTCCTCGTGTGTTTTTGATATGTCACTGATAGAAAAGAGCGTCATTTATTCGATTATTATTTTGGAGTGCAAAAATCTTCAAATTCATCCTTGTATTCTGAATTCTTTTACGGTATTTTTATACCGTTATTGCCATTTGATTTTAATTATATGATATTACAAAAAGACAATAGGGTAATAATGAGTATTGTAGTGAGTATATGCTTGCTGGCAGTATTTATGCTCTATACAAATCTCCTGCAAACATCAATAGGTCCGTTACTCATCTTTTCGATAGTGATGTATCTGCTGTCGCCATTAAGAGGGGAGTCGGCATTCGTGAAGCGTTTGCTTCTTTTGAGCAGTATCATTTTTGTTATCTGGCTCTTGCTCGATCTGGGCATATTACTGATGCCATTCATACTTTCGTTTGGTATCGCGTATCTCCTTGATCCACTGATTACGAACGTTGTCAAGCGCAAGCTGCCCCGGACAATAGCATCGTTAGCAGTCGTGTTATCACTTCTTAGTGTCATTGTGCTTGTGTCAATTTTCATTTTCCCGAATGTGTTCGACCAGCTTAATGATGTCATTAAAAAGGTATCATCGCTTGTCAGTACATCAACGCAGTACATGGAGTCACAACAGTTTTACTTATGGTTGGAGCAATTCGGCATAAGTCCCGACCATGCACGCGAGTTAGTTCAACGTGACATTGTGCCTCGCCTTGAGACGGTATCACAGTATATCCTGACTGCAATCATGACGGTACTTACATCGCTAACATCGGTTGTTGCACAAGCGGTGAATGCCATTCTCATTCCTGTGCTGACATTCTATTTTGTGAACGATATGCCGACATTAAAGAAGATGATTCGGTCACTCTTAGAAAAGAAAAACCAGAAAGTGCTGAATGATTTAATCCGTATCAATACCATTATTCGTGCATACATCGGCGGGCAAATTATCAGTGCTACTTTTGTCGGTGTCAGTTCAACAATTCTGTTCTTGATATTCGGAATCCCGTATCCGTTTGTGTTGGGTGTGTTGTGCGGGCTACTGAATCCAATACCGTATGCCGGTACGCTTGCCAGTATGCTCATTGCATTTGTGACCATACTCTTGGTTGATATAAATGGAGCATTCTCATTAATGCTGATATCTCTCGCTATCATTTTAGGTATGCACTTTATCGCAACGTATTTTATTGATCCGAAAATCACAGGCGGTAAAGTAGGAGTGCATCCGGTCATGCTCATCCTCTCCTTGTTTGTCTTCGGACATTTTTTTGGATTCTTAGGATTAGTTGTTGCAGTACCCGTCACAGCGGTACTTATGATGTATTTCAATGACTGGAAGATGAGCCGCTTTGCTGAGAATACAGTGGAGCTTCAAACGAACAACACACAACCACCGGTAACAGATTAACGAAGAAGAATAGTATGGATACATTTATCAAAGACACATTTACACCGGTCATTATCGGAATACCGGAGACCGAGCGGTTGATAGACAAATTTCTTGAATCATTGGAGGGGAAGAGTAAAGAAACTCGCGGTACTCATCAACGCTGCCTGCGCGACTTCATACGCTTTTTAGTTTCTGATAAGAAGTTCAAGTACCTTGTTGCAGATGTGGAGCGGTATAAGCATTACCTGATTTCAGAAAAGAATATGGCGGAAGTTTCCATGTCGCAATACCTTTCGTCACTCCGCCGGTTTTGTAGCTACTTGGTTGAATCAGGAATCCTTGAGAAGAATCCGGCAAAGCGTGTGAGTGGAGGCAAGCGTCCGCAGAAACATTCGCGTCAGCATATAACATTAGACGAGTTGCAAAAGTTAGTTGATGTTGTTCAAGGTAAGACAATCGAGCACAAGCGCGATAAAGCAATCATCTATCTCATCATTGGTTGCGCGGTATCGGAGTTGGAAATCTCTCGGATGAATGTGGGTGATATAGTTCACCACGGCGGGCAGGCATTTGTGCAAGTGCATGGCAAAGGAAAGAATGCAAAAGACAGTACCGTTCCGATTCCGCAACCTGTGCTCGCAGCAATACAGTCGTATTTGGATGCACGTGATTCTGTAACGCCCGATAGCGCACTGATTGAGTCAAAAGGTCGGCGGTCGCGGACGAAAAAACTCACAATACGTGCATTGCGGCAGTGCGTTCACAACAGGTTGATTGAAAGCGGTATCAAGCACGCACGCGGTATGAATGTGACACCATTCTCATTACGACATACTGCGGCGGTCATGCTTGCAGAAATGGGATTGTCTGTTGAGCAATTGATGAAACGTTTGCGCCTTGAATGGCGACCGACTGCAATGATTTACATACAACAAGCCGGCACGCTCGGTATAGCATCG
>JAEUSO010000376.1 GCA_016788605.1 Candidatus Kapaibacterium sp.
AAGGCACGCAACGCCGGTGCTGCCACCGCAATTCAAGCACCCGATGTATTGCGGGTCAATATACTTTCAGCTATACGCCAAGAATCCCGCTCTATGTCACCGGTTGCTAACACTTCGCGTGTATCTGTTAAAGGCAGTATTCTACAAAGCATGCTGTCTTTCATAACTCGTCCTATTGTAGCATTTCCTACGGTAATTGCAGTATGTTTTGCCGGATGGTTTGCATACACCTCACTGAAATCTACAACAGATCATGAACATAATTTCTACTCCGATTCTATGCGGAATTATGATGCAATACTCGGTGGTGCCATAAAAGTGCAGTACTCGACGGGCAATTTTGATTCCCTAACAAAGTTTTTTAAGAATAGCGGAATAGATTACGAACTTGTCCATCCATATATCAACGCCGAACTTGTAGGTGGTGTTGTTTCTGATGAACATGGTAAAAAACTTGCCCACATGGTCTATAAAAAAGATGGTAAGTTGATTTACATGTATGAAGTACCTGAAGAACTCTTTGCAACACATGCAATGCACGTTCCGGCACATGTGCAGCCATACGCTGAGTCAGGTAAATGGTATTCGTCCGTTGATCCCGAGCACCATCATTCATGGATGTTCTGGCGTGTCAAAACCACGTATTGCTCTGTTGTTTCTGATCTTAGCAAAGAACAATTGGCGGACTTGTTCGTTAAAGGTGTCTAAGTTTATTACTCTAACTAATCAGGTGTGGTGTGAAAAAAGTTCTCTTGTTGGTTATTCTTATTTCAATGGGATTGAGTTCTTGTTCAAAAGAAACTCCATTAAAAAAAGTTGAAATTGAAGACGCTGCTTCGGCTGCGGGCAAATCAATGTCGTCGCAGGTGATGCCTTCCGCTCCCGTAAGTCCCGCCGACCTTGTCGTAATAGGTAAGAATGTGGGTACTGCTTCAAGCACAAAGCTGATTGACATGTCTTGGCTTGATGCCTCCGGTAAGACGGTATCGCTTTCCGAATTCGGAAAAGGTAAAGTCATACTTGTGAATTTCTGGGCAACATGGTGCGGTCCCTGTCGTGCTGAAATTCCCGACTTTGTGGCGTATGCTAAAGAGAACACAGACAAGGTTGCTATTGTTGGTGTGTCATTAGAGCGCAACGAGAATGCGAACGGTAAAGCCGCCGTTGTTCAGTTCGCAACTAAGAACAATATCAACTATCCGCTCTTAGTCGGCGATGCAGCATTCTCAATGCAGAAAATTGCAGCTGCATATGCTGCTATCGTACCAGTGGAGTTTATCCCAATGACGTTTGTGTTTAATGCTAAAGGGCAACACGTCACGACGATTCAGGGCGGCACTAACAAAGAAGGATTGGCTGAAGCCGTTAAGAAGGCGATGTAGCTTATCGGGTTTCTCAATACAGGCGGCTTCATGAAAACATGAGGTCGCCTTTATTCTTTTCTGAAGCGGAAATCGCAGTACTTGGTGTCATGCTAATAGTCGTGGAGATTGTAGTTTTGCAGTCCGTTACTAACCATATGAATTTTTTTGCTGATGCAGCACCACCGGTATCGCAACGCCTCTCGAAATGAATAAAAAACTCGTACCCGCTTTAGATTCGTCAAACGCATTTTTTACGTCGTATTCCAATAATGGAAAATACATCTCATTTTATGGTGACAACCATCCGTATTATGCCGGCAGTGTTGTAAAGGCGATGTCGAGTGCACGAAACGGCTATCCTCATGTAGCCGCAATGTTTGGAGATGATATACGCGAAGCGCAAGACGTAATCATTGATAATAACCGTGAAGCACAGAGCCGGAAGATGGCTTTGCTTGATTCTTTTTTTGCTTCGCTTGATACGAACTTCACGGCGACGGTGGTTAGTGTTGAGAAACTGACACCGACTATTGTTGAGGTTGTTGTTCGCGCACCGTATGCAGCAAAGAAATTCCAACCCGGCGAGTTCTACCGGCTTCAGAATTATGAAGTTGGTGCGGAAACGCTGAACGGTCAGCCGATGGTAATGGAGGGTCTTGCTATGACAGGAGCGTGGACAGATACTGAAAACGGATTACTCTCCATGATTGGCTTGGAAATCGGCTCTTCCACGAGAATGATGAGTCGCCTGAAAACAGGTGAGCGTGTGGTGGTGATGGGACCCACCGGCGCGCCCACACACATTCCGCACAATGAAACTGTCATGCTCTGTGGCGGCGGTCTTGGCAATGCGGTTTTGTTTTCCATATCGAAAGCACTAAAAGCCAACGGATGTAAGGTTGTCTATTTTGCCGGATATAAGAATGGCGACGATGTGTTCAAGATGGATGAGATTGAAAGCGGCACCGACCAAGTGATTTGGTGTTCCGACACCGGAGGTGAAATCGCGCCGCGCCGCCCGCAAGACAAGCATTACAGGGGAAATATCATTCAAACAATGCAAGAATATCATTCCGGCTCATTGGGAGAAAAATCCATCCGCTTCGAGGATGTGGACAGGATTATCGCCATCGGTAGCGACGGCATGATGCGGGCGGTGAAGGACTCGCGCCACACGATATTCCAACCGTTTCTCAAACAGCATATTGCCATCGGCTCAATCAACTCCCCCATGCAGTGTATGATGAAAGAGATATGCGCCCAATGCTTGCAAAAACACGTTGACCCCGAAACAGGAAAAGAAATCACGC
>JAEUSO010000377.1 GCA_016788605.1 Candidatus Kapaibacterium sp.
TGACCTCTTCCTTACCAAGGAAGTGCTCTACCAGCTGAGCTACGTCAGCGAATGCTGATACAAATAAGCGACATATTGATTACTATGCAGGGGCGGCAGGACTCGAACCCGCAACCAACGGTTTTGGAGACCGCTACTCTACCAATTGAGCTACACCCCTGTGTAATTGTGTGGAGCGGGAGACGGGGGTCGAACCCGCGACCAACAGCTTGGAAGGCTGTGACTCTACCACTGAGTTACTCCCGCTTGCCGTATGTCAAGGATACTGTGTTTTTGAGTGGGCAGGGAAGGATTTGAACCTCCGAAGGTATGAACCAGCAGATTTACAGTCTGCCCCATTTGACCGCTCTGGAACCTGCCCAAAAACTAAGGACTGCGAAAATAATCATGGCACGAGAACAAACAACACTTTTGTATGAAAAAAAGTAGGATTTTTTTCAACCGGATTAAATACCGGTCGCTTCGTGTATGTTTGTCTAACGTAATTATGGTGGATCATCTATCAGTTTGTGATGAAGTAACAATGGCGTGGTTCTTGTGATGATTCTTGATATAGAGGGAATCGCGCCCGATTGTTATACGGGGATAGCATCATGGAACGATGGTGGTAACATCACATAATGAGAATTATAGGAGCAGATATGGTTGCTGATACCGTTTATCGTTTCATTGTTGCGCTCATGACTTGTTTCGCAGCGTTGACTTCTGCGACAGATGCACAACCGGTTTCCTACGATGATATATCGTATAGCATGGGGACATTTTTCGGTAATGCACGTAATGATGCGTATTTACTCCATGTCGCTGTAGATTCTGCCGGTTACATCTATGGCACAGGGCTTTGCACGGATATTCCTACTACTACAGGTGTGTATCAGCGTACCCGTACAGGTATGTTTGATGTGATGGTATTCAAACTTGACCCGACGATGAAGCGGCTTATATGGGCAACATACATCGGTGGAACAAATAACGATGCAGGCGGCTCGATAGCAGTGAATAGAAATGGGGAAGTGTATGTTACAGGTTATACCTATTCATCAAACTTTCCCACTTCGGTCGCTTCCGACGCGGCATACCTCGCTAACAATGTTGTGAACTACTTTGCGTTGAAACTCAGTAACGACGGCTCGCGCATAATGTACTCAAGGATTTTAGGTAATGGTGTAGTAGCAAGTGTTCAAACAGCATCTGCATCCAAAGGGGCACATCTTGCTCTGAATCCGCAAGGTGAAGCGTTTGTCTTCGGACATACACTAACACCATCAACGTATTCCGTGAGTCCTGCTGCATTTCAGCGGACGAACGCAGGGCTACAGGACTTGGTGTTGACGAAACTTGATACAACAGGCGGGATTGTCTCATCAACATTTCTTGGTGGTGTGCGTAGCGAATCAGCAGGTGACATTTGTTATGCACAGGGCAAACTCTATTTTTCCGGTACGATTGCTTCAAGCGGTCTATCAATTAGTGCCGGTAAAACACCTGATGCAGGCGATTGCTTCGTTGGTGTGTTTGACGACGCACCGTCAATCATTCCGCGTAGGTTGTATATTTACGGCAGTTCCGGAACAGATGCCGGAATTGCGGTCTCCTACGATAATATCTCCCATCGTGTATGTGCCACGGGAACATCTGCTGCCGGATCATTCCCTTATACAAGAATTCTCCAACCGGGTATGACAAGCGGCGGCTTCATTGCCTCACTTGATAGCGGACTGACGCGACTGAACTACTGTGCCTTGATAGGTGCTAATTCTGTACCGACATCTATTATCCCACGCAAGAATGGATCGGTATATGTTGCCGGTTATACAAATGGTGTGTTGCCAATTACAGCAAACGCCCTGCAATCTGTCAATCGCGGCGGACTTGACGGTATGATGTTATGTTTGGATTCAATTGGTCAGAATGTACGGTATTGCACATACATCGGTGGTTCGTCGAGTGATTACAGTGCAGCGAAAGTTTTACTCTTTGAACAGTCGTGTGTGTTGCGTGTCATTTTTGGCATAACATCACATTCATCAAATTTTCCCACAACTGCCGATAGCTATCAACCACTGAAACTAAATGGAGGCGACGATCAGCCGGTACTCGCTCTCTTCTCAACAGTGACTGATATTAGTGCATCAATACAAGTTAAACCATGTACTCGCGAAGCCACACTACGCGTATCTATGCCTTGCGCTCCTTTGGATGTGATCTGGAATTTTGGCGATGGCTCGCCTGTGCGACGGGGTGGAGTAACACAATCCTACACCTATCCGCGATCTGGAACGTTCACAGCTACAATCACTCTTGTTTATCCCGATCCGGACAGTGTCATACTTCGACGTGTTGTAACAGTTGATCCGGCTCCACAAGTAGATGCAGGGAGTAATCTCATAATATGTAAAAAAAATAGCGGCGTCCGATTGACTGCAACGGGTGCAATACAATATCTATGGTCACCCGGTCGCTTTTTGAATGACTCGACCGTTCCTAATCCGATTGCCACACCTCCGCAAACAACTACATTTTATGTTCGCGGACTTCATAATGGCGGATGTGTGTCGTACGATTCGGTCATAGTTCAGGTGCGTGATATTGTCGCGCGTGCCGAGCGAGATACTGCTGTTTGCGAGGGGGTCAGTGTAACGCTTCGGGCAAGCGGGGC
>JAEUSO010000378.1 GCA_016788605.1 Candidatus Kapaibacterium sp.
CCCCGGTATGCGATGCCAAGGTAATCGTCCCATCGGCAGTTACCGCACGCATTCAGGAATCACACATCCTTATCGGGCATATATGGTGCGATTTGCTTGAACGGGCTTTGTTTCCCGAACTCTTTTCCACTCCGTAAAAATTCTGCTTGCTTGGGTTCAGCCGACGAATTATTTTCGCGTCCCGTTTCGATGCGGCACAAACAATCGAAGCCACTTTAGCTCAGTTGGTAGAGCAACTGATTTGTAATCAGTAGGTCGTTGGTTCAAGTCCGACAAGTGGCTCTTAACGCTCAACTTTTTTAAGTCGGGCGTTTTTTGTTTCCGGTATTTGCCAAACTTTACCAATAACTCCTGTGAACGACGGCATACTGATACCACGAATCTCCTCAACAGCCGTCAGGTTTTGGCGGTGGTATTTCCGTCGGTCGTTAACCTCGGCATTCTTTGCGGTGTATAGCATCGGCGAACCGCAACTCCAACCAATCTTCCGTCATTCCGCCGAACAAAACATCCCGATTATTTTTTATGCAACACACGGCGGTTGGTGGGATGCCGCATTGGCAATCCATTTTTCCCTGAACCGTTTCCGCCGGACAACATACGGGCTGATGGAATACAAACAGCTTGTCAAATACAAATTCTTCACGAAGATTGGAATGCTGTCCATCGTGCGCGAGAATGCACGGTCTGCGCTCACGTCAATTTCGATTGCTGCCAACCTGATTCAGAATACCGGCTCGCTGTTTTGGATATTCCCGCAAGGTGAGATTGTTCATCAAGACAAAGGGGCGATTGAAGTGTTTCCCGGACTATCACTGCTGTTACGCGCTTGTAGAAAGGCATACTGTATTCCCGTTTCGATGCGTTATGATTTTTTACAAGAGCAGCGACCGGAAGCGTTCATCCGCTTTGGCAAACCGGAGTTGATAGTGTGGGACGGCTCGCACTCCATTCAAGAAATGACAGAAATTTTCCGCCAACAGTTAGCAGCCGAAGCAATGGAAAACCGACATGCGGTCATCGGTGATGTTACATCCGGCTATGAGAAGATTTTGGACGGAACTCTTTCAATGGAAAAAGTATTTGACCGCGTAAAAAAACAATTCTCGTTCTCACGCAATCATGATTGATACCATTCTCAAAAAGTTGTTCTCCCTGCAACGCTTCGGCATCAAGCCCGGACTTGAACGCACACTTGCACTCTGTGAAGCAGCAGGCAATCCTCAAAACGCTTACCCTGTGATTCATGTTGCGGGAACGAATGGCAAGGGGTCGGTCTGTTCATTAACTGCCGCTATGCTCACCGAAGCAGGATATACCGTCGGACTGTACACATCGCCGCATATCCGCACCTTCAACGAGCGGATTCGAATCAACGGTGCGATGATTAGCGATGATGAGATTATAGCATATTACTCGCAGTTGGAGAGTACGATTGAGGACATCGGCGCAACGTATTTCGAAGTTGTGACGGTCATGGCGTTTATGCACTATGCGGCACGGAATGTTGATATTGCTGTCATTGAAACAGGCATGGGCGGCAGGTTGGACTCCACTAATGTTGTCACTCCAATCCACACGGTTATTACATCCATTGACTTCGATCATCAGGAATATCTCGGCACAACACTCCGCGAAATTGCAGGCGAGAAAGCGGGTATTATTAAGCACGGCGTACCTGTGTTGATTGGCGAGCCGCGTCCCGAATTACGCTCTCTCTTTTCCCTTCACGCTTCGTCGGTCGAAGCACCGTGTCGGTTTCTCGACGATATTCTTACTCTGCAATCAGTTGAGTACAAACGCAACCTGACGATGAGCGTGACGATGACGCTTGAAGGAGTGGACATAAAGGATATCGTTTCGCCACTGAGCGGGAAGCATCAAGTACGGAATCTGGCTATGGCACTTGATATAGTGAACAACATACGGGAACGGTTTCCTATGAATAGCGAAACGCAGCAGAAGGGAATACTGAATGTTGGACAGCATACCGGACTGAATGGGCGGATTCAATTACGACGAAACGAGCCGCCACTTGTCCTTGATGTGGGGCATAATACCGCTTGCCTGAATTTACTTGTCGAAACGCTGACGCAAAGCGGTTATGGCGGAGCAATATGGAATGTGGTCTTCGGCGTAATGGAGGACAAATCCTACCGCGAAATGCTCGATATTTTGAAGCCGATCGTGCAAACGCTCTTTGTCGGTTCGCCAAACAATGAGCGTGCCTTACCATCCGAGGCGATAGCGCAAATCGCCATGGATTTGGGAATGACGGTTGTGGATGCAAAAACAGTCCGTGATGCAGTGGTGCTTGCGTGCGGAATGCACCAGCCCGTGCTTATCGTCGGTTCGTTCTATGTAGCCGACGAAGCGCTCGCCACACTCGACGAGATTGAAAAGGTCACTTAGAAATTAGAATACTTCTTCTGCAATTTGTTCACGAACACAATCATACCCACACCGGCAATCACAAACGCCACGGTTGCTACTAAAAACCATAGACGGTATTCAATCTCGGGAGGCAGTAGAAAATAGCCGCCTAGCATGAGCGCAGCAGTAACGAAGTTGGCAAGCGGTACGGTGCGTTTAATTTTCTGAAGATTTTCTTGCATTGACATGATAAAAATGGACAGTAGTGATT
>JAEUSO010000379.1 GCA_016788605.1 Candidatus Kapaibacterium sp.
GGGAACGCTGCCGACGGGGAAATTGCCTGCCGTCAGGTCAAGGTAGAGAGGTCCGCTTTTTTTGTTGATGCGGAGTATCACGTGGTCGAAATCACGCGAGGGCATCCGCTTTGTGCGAAGATTGGTCCGTGTATCGAGCAATACATAATTGGAACTGATGCCGCATACCGAGAGCATGGACATGCCAAGCGTTGCCACATCCTTGCAGTCGCCGATTTTGGTTATCAGCACATCGCGCGCCTTTTGAGGACCGTAACCCGACTGCCGGAACGATACGAAACTGTAGCGGATGGAATCGGTAATGAACTGATACACTCGGCGGATAATCTCGTCTTCGCCAAGGCGTGCGGGGTCGCCGCCCATCATCTCGGCTACTTTCTCTTTTATCTCGTAGGTCGGCTTCCACTTTTTGTAGGTGAGGTCTGTGTACCAATCTGCAACAAACTGCCATGATTCCACACTCGAGAGTTCCACATTTTTCCCAATTTGCTCCATAGCGGGCATATTCTCCTCGCTCTTTATGGTGGGCAGGTTCTCCATCGTCCAGGTGAACATCGTTCCGTCATCCATTTTTGTCATCACCGGCTGCACATTCATGTTGTGCATCTTGTATTGAAAGAGGTTCTCGCTTGGCGAGAGAACAGCCGTGCGGATGAACCGGTACGGATAGCGTCCGTCGAAGATATGGCGTTGCGTCACGTGGCGTTGAAACCTGTCGCCGCTGTAGTATTTCCCGCGCCAACGCATGTACACGAAGTCGCCTTCTTGCATTTGCTTAAAGACCAACTTTCCGCCGCTTTCATCGGCTCGGATTTCTGTTCCGTTCGCTTTGATGGTGACTGCCTTCAATATATCCACATTCGAGCCGAGGTTTGTTTCTTTCCATGCGTCAATACCGGTCTGGTTGAAAACCCGAATCAAGAACTCATACTCGCTTTCCTGAGCCCCTTCGGGATGAATGAAAATCTTGTTGTCTTCCAACATCACCACCGAGTTGTCATCGGGATAATCCTCGGCTTTGGGTGCACTTTTCAGCAGCGAATCCACATTCATTTTGGCAAAGAGGTCGTACACCGGTTTTTTGTTTTCCAATTCGCGGAGTTGCGCCCTTGTTTTGAAATCGCCCGGGGCTAAACGGATTGCCGTTTTATAGAGTGCGATAGCTTCATTCGTCTTGCCAAGTTTGCGGGCAATATCACCGCGAAGATTATAATACCTCGACGCACCCGGGCATTGCTGAATTGCACGCTTGGCATACTCGTCAGCATCGTCGTACCTTTCGCGTTTATAGAGTTCGTTCGCCATCCGGCTCAGGTCGGCTGATTCGTCGTTATCCAACTCAATCACTTTCTTCATGTAATTCTCCCAAAGCGATGTGCGACCCATGTTGGAATACAGATTCGCAATTTGAAGAAGCGCGTCTTGCGTGTAGTGTTTTTCAAGATATTCCTCCCAAATTGCAATCGCCCCATACGCATCCTTGCGCTCAATCAGCGAATACACCTTGCCAAGCACAAAGAAGTAATTATGCGGAAACCGCTCGTAGCCCGAGGTCATCACTTCCAATGTCTTCGGGTCGTTGCGAGTACTCATCAATCGCACTCGCATGGCTAGCCAGTTCTCCCCGTTCGGCATCAGGTTCTCGTAGGTCTGCAAGAGCGACTCCGCAACGGTAAAGTTCTTGTTCTCCAATGCTTCGTTGAACTTGTAGCTGATTGCGCTTGGCACAGTCGAATCAATCTTCGAGAGCTTTTCAAGTGTGGTGGAAACCTCATCGCGTTTGCGGTTGCGGATGTATGCCTCCATCATGTTCTCTAATATCATCACGTTGTTCGGCGAGCGGCGCAGCGCATCCCGCAGGACAAGTTCACCTTCTTCGCCGCGGTCGTTCATCAGCAGCACGTCGGCAAGCAATAGGTTGTTTTCAAGATGCGACGGATTCTCCTTCAACGCTGCACGGAAATACTCTTCGGCGAAGTGCGGAATCAGGCGGAATTGCGCGCCCGGCTTCGATGTATAGCTGTGTTCTGCGTTCTCGGCGTACACGCCCTCGGGTTTATTACCCTTGGGGTCGGTGATACGAAGCAGAAAGTTCGCCCTGCCGGCATCCCAACTCGTCACTTTCATCAGGATTTTATTCCAACCGTTTTGCAGTTGCGTTTCGGTGATGTAGGTATCGCCGCCGTTGTTGGTTTCATCCTCAATCGCCAGAATCCGCTCGTCGTTCAGCCACATCTTCACCGAACCCGACGTACCCACGCGAACCCATACCGTTTGCTTTGCAGGCGAGAACACATAGGTTACTGCGTAATGAACGCCATAGGTCGAAACAGCCGACCTGTCGAAGTCAATCCAATTGTCGGTGCGTTGGCTCAGCGGAACGAACCACTTCATCGGTGCGGAATTGCGTCCGGTGTATTCTGCCGTGCGGTCAATCTTCTCTTCGGGGGGATACACCTTATCATAGCCGCTGTTCGAGGGATTATCGAACGGACCGATGACAGCCCAATCGGTGATGCAGTTCATCGAACGGTATAGATCATTCGCCTTCGAGAGTTTCCCGCTCGCCTTATAGTATCCGGCTAAGCGGTCAATCGCATAGAGTTTCAGAATACCCGCATTATCCGCCTT